>JAZLKL010000062.1:0-22131 GCA_045597585.1 Bacteroidaceae bacterium
TCTGATAGTTTCATGTTACTTCTTATTAGCACTTAAAGTTACTGAAATTCAGCCACTTGAACAAATTTTAAGTACTAAATAAAGTTAACATAACAAACTAATTTTCAAATATTTAAACCGGTTTTTACCGGACTATTGTTACTTAAGAACCACAGAAAAATACACATTTTCGGACAAAGCTCCAAACAAATAGCGGAAAGTATTGCCATTTCATTCTTTTTTTATAACTTTGCAGAAGAGAACATCATCAAAATTAGCATCATGAAAAAGAATGTAGCATTGATAGCAACGGCCGTCTTGGTAAGCATGGCATCGTGCGGCCCCAACAAGGCAGAAAAGGCAGAGAAGGCACGCCTGGACAGCATACGCATAGCCGACTCGCTGGCACGCATCCAGCAAGCACAAATAGCAGACGAAGGGGGAACGACACGCCAAATGGTAATCGAGGACTCCTTGGAACAACAGAAGTTAGTGGAGGTCGAAAGCATCATCGGGTTCATCAACCACATCTACACTCCCAATGGGTTGAGCGAGATCTTCGAGGAGAAGTGGATAAAGAAGCATTGCACCTCGCAACTGCAGAAAGAACTGCGCGACCACTACGATTTTGAGGGCGATGGCTATGCCATGTGGGAACTTGGCGGCTGGGGCGATGGTGAGGATGTCAGTTCGGAGCTAAAGGAGGCTACCTTCGACGGAGAGTATTACTATGCCACACTTGTCCCCAAAGGCGAATCTGTAAAGCACGTCAAGGGCGAACGCGTCATCCGTCTGCAGGTGACTATGGAGGGTGGCGTACCCGTTATCAGCGACATCAAGTGGACCAAGGACTGGAAGCACATGAATAGCCCGGAATAGGTCCGACGTGCCTCCTATGTGCACTCTGGTTCCACTCGATTGGCTTACGTCTTGCTTACCTCAAAACACGTAAGCAAGACGTAAGCCAAATGAGTGAAAGTAGAGTGAACGTCGAAGGCTAAGAGTTGTACTTCTCTCCCCAGCAGCGCACCATGCGCTCCTTCATCTTGTCCTCCTGGGCATTGGGTTGCGCATGCCAGAAACGCTCACGCTTGAGAGCATCGGGCAGATACTGCTGCTCCACAAAATGCCCTTCATAGTCGTGAGCATACTTGTAGCCCTCGTGGTAGCCCAACTGCTCCATGAGTTCGGTGGGCGCGTTGCGCAGATGCAGGGGTACGGGTTGGTTGCCCGACTGCTTGACACGCTGCATGGCCTCATTGATGGCCATATAGGCGGAATTGCTCTTGGGCGAAGTGGCCAGATATACCGTTGCCTCGGCCAAGGGGATGCGCCCCTCGGGCCAACCTATCTTCATGACCGCATCGAAGGCGGCATTAGCCAGCAAAAGTGCATTGGGATTGGCAAGGCCGATGTCCTCGCTGGCCGATATGACCAGACGACGGGCAATGAAGGAAGGATCTTCGCCTCCCTCGATCATACGAGCCAGCCAATAAATGGCGCCATCGGGGTCGCTGCCGCGAATGCTCTTGATAAAAGCGGAAATGATGTCGTAGTGCATCTCGCCGTCCTTGTCGTAGGCAAGCGGGTTCTGCTGCAAGCGTTCGGCCACAATCTTGTCTGTGATAACCACATCACCCTCACGAGGCGCTGCCTCATACACCAGTTCAAGGATATTGAGCAGCTTACGTGCATCGCCCCCGCTATAGCGCATCAGGGCAGACGTTTCCTGCAAGTCGAAGTTTCGCTTGCTCAGCTCGATGTCTTTTTCGATGACACGATGCACCAGCCTCAACAGGTCTTCGGCCTCGAGCGACTTCAACACATACACCTGACAGCGAGACAACAAGGGACGTATAACCTCAAAACTGGGATTCTCGGTAGTGGCACCCACCAAGGTGACAACCCCTTGTTCCACAGCTCCCAGGAGCGAATCCTGCTGACTCTTGCTGAAACGATGTATCTCGTCGATGAAGAGGATAGGACTTGGTGCATCAAAGAAGCGCGACTGACGTGCCTTCTCTATCACCTCGCGCACCTCCTTCACACCACTCGTCACGGCAGAGAGGGTGTAGAAAGGCGTCTTAAGCTGGTGTGCTATGATGGTAGCAAGGGTGGTCTTTCCCACTCCCGGAGGCCCCCACAGAATGAAACTGCTGAGCTTTCCGCCGTCAATCATACGGCGAAGCACGGCGCCCTCACCCACAAGGTGCTGCTGTCCAATATAATCATCAAGCGTCGTAGGACGCATTCTTTCTGCTAATGGAGACATTTCGTATAGAGATTGATTTAAGCAAATGGAATGCAGAAGTCAAGCCGACAGGCTTTTCCTGCAGAGAAATTACGCAAATTTACAAAAAAACAATTAATATTAGAGTAGATAATCAAAGATAAATAGAGATATACAAGGTTAAATGAGAGATATTTCGTAATTTTGCACAAAATTGAACCTTGCTTCCCTCCTCGGAAGGGAGCCGTACTTCACAACACATAATATGCTCTCCATCCTGATACCAACCTATAACTTTCACCCGCAATCGTTGCTCGACAGCTTGCTCAAGCAACTGCCTGCCGATGCAGAAATCATTGTGGGAGACGATTGCAGCCCCAACGAGGAGCTGGCATCATGGCTCAGGCAGTACTGTCAGGAGAAGGGCATACGCTACGTTCGTCCGGCGCACAATCTGGGTAGTGCAGGTATGCGCAACATGCTCTGCCGTGAGGCATGCGGCGAACAACTGCTATACATCGACTGCGACACCCTCATCCACGATGAAGCGTTCATACGCAAATACGCCGAACTGGCCGGCAACCACATAGTGTGCGGCACCATCACACATCCCGACACCATGCCATCGCCGGCACAGTCGCTGAGATGGAAATACGAGAAAAGCATGGAGCAACGCTTCACAGCCGACCTCTGCAACCAACACCCCTACGAGCACTTCCGCACATCGCATTTCCTCATACCCAGAAGCATCATGAGGGAAGTACCTTTTGACGAAGGCATCAAAGGCTCTGGCTATGAGGACCTGCTATTCGGCAAACATCTGCAAGAAAAGGGCATAAAGGTGCTGCACACCGCCATCTGTGCCACGAACGGAGATATTGAAGACAACGCCACCTTTCTGCAAAAGACGGAAAGGCAATTGCGCACGCTTTACCAATACAAGGAACAACTGGCAGAATTTTCCACCTTACTGCATTTTCGCGACAAAATCAAGCGAAAGCATCTTTTAGGAGTGACTATGCTGCTTTTCAAGATAACAAGAAAAGCATTAAAGCACCATCTGCTTGGCAAGAATCCCAACATCAAACTCTTTCAGTTCTACAAACTCGGAGTATATGAAACCTTGGCAAAGCATTGAAACACAAATAATAAAGGCCGTGCCTCGCGGCACAGCCTTCACACAGAATTCAATAGGTATTAGTTTTTAAGGTAAAAAGATTGTTTATAATCGAGGGCAAAGGTCGGCATTTTTAACGAAACAAACAAACATTTTTTTATGTTGTTTAACATATTTTGCGATTTTCTGTGAATTTTGCTTCTCTTTCGCATAAGTTATTCTACTTTCGCGTATGCTCAAGTTTCGGGTTGTGAGGTTATGAGGTTGCTCGCAAGCTCGCTTAAAATCAAGGAGAAAATCTTTCATTTTAAAATCTTGATAAAAATAATGATAAAAAAACATAATCTTTCTCCAAAAAAAGCTTTCACATCAAAACAATTTCAATATTTTTTCGTACTTTTGCAGTATAATAATAACTAAATGAAGAAAGGAAAACAGCTATGGCAGTTCCCGAAACTACAACAACAGAAAAGAAAAGTTTGAACTTTATCGAGCAGAAGGTAGAGAAAGACTTGGCCGAAGGCAAGAACGGAGGTCGATTGCAGACACGCTTCCCGCCCGAACCCAACGGATATTTGCACATTGGCCACGCCAAGGCCATCGCCATGGACTTTGGCATTGCTAAGAAGTTTGGCGGAGTGTGCAACCTGCGTATGGACGACACCAACCCTCAGAAGGAGGATACCGAATATGTAGAAGCCATTGAGCGCGACATCAAGTGGCTGGGATTCGAATGGGGCAAAGTGTGCTACGCAAGCGACTACTTCCAGGAGTTGTGGGACTTTGCCGAGTGGTGCATCCTTAACGACAAGGCCTACGTGGATGAGCAAACGAGCGAGGAGATAGCCGCACAGAAAGGCACACCCACCGAGGCAGGTACCAACAGTCCCTACCGCGACCGTCCTGCCGAGGAATCGCTCCGCTTGTTCCGTGAGATGAACAGCGGCAATGTGGAGCCTGGCAAGATGATTCTGCGCGCAAAGATAGACATGGCATCGCCCAACATGCACTTCCGCGACCCCATCATGTACCGCGTGCTGAACCTTCCCCATTGGCGCACGGGCAACAAGTGGAATGCCTACCCCATGTACGACTTCACACACGGACAGAGCGACTACCTGGAGGGAGTTACACACTCCATCTGTACGCTTGAGTTTGTGCCTCACCGCGACCTCTACGACTTGTTCGTCACCTGGATAAAAGAATGGAAGGGCGATGAAGGCGACATGGAGGACAACCGTCCACGCCAGTTCGAGTTCAACAAACTGAACCTGAACTACACCCTGATGTCAAAGCGTAACCTGCTCATCCTTACCAAGGAGGGTGTAGTAGATGGATGGGACGACCCCCGTATGCCTACCATCTGTGGTATCCGTCGCCGTGGCTACAGTCCAGAGGCCATACTTAACTTCATCGATAAGATTGGCTACACCACCTTTGATGCCTTGAACGACATCAAGCTCATGGAGGCTGCTTGCCGCGAAGACCTCAACACACGTGCCATCCGCGTCAGCGCAGTAGTTGACCCCGTGGAACTCATCCTCGACAACTATCCCGAAGGACAGGTAGAGGAAATGGTGGCCATCAACAATCCTGAGCTGAAGGACGAGGAGGGTAACATCATCAACGAGAACAACACACACGTCATCAAATTCTCGCGCGAACTGTACATCGAGCGTGCCGACTTCATGGAGGATGGCGGCAAGAAGTTCATGCGACTTGGCCCTGGCAAGGAGGTTCGTCTCAAGAACGGCTACATCATTGCTTGCAGCGACGAGAAGGACGAGAACGGGAACTTCAAGTGCATAGAGAAGGACAGCGAGGGACGCATCACTTGCATCCATGCCACCTACGATCCTGACACTCGCAGCGGAATGCCCGGTGCCGACCGTAAGATTAAGGGTAAGACCTTGCATTGGGTAAGTTGTGCGCACAGCATCCCTTGCGAGGTGCGCGACTACAACTGTCTGTGGACTTGCGAGAATCCCCGCGACGCCATCAAGCAGTACGAGAAAGACAACGGAGTGCGTGGCATCGACGCTATGCGTCCCTTCATCAACCCCGACTCGCTTTGTGTCAACAAGAATGCCTTCATCGAGGAATACGCTGCTTCATTGCCCGCACTCAGCTATCTGCAATTCCAGCGTATTGGTTACTACAACGTAGATACTGACTCTACCCCCGGCATGCCTATCTTCAACAAGACAGTAGGTCTGAAGGGATAAGTTATCACAATCACTAAATCACATTTAAAACAACATGTCCTTACGTAGCGAAGACTTATCATTTTTCGAGAGCAAAGACTTCAAGGAGTCATTAGAGCAATACGAATCTGCCCTCAAAGAGGGGAGAAAGGTTTATATGGATGCAGACGAACTGACTGACATCTCGGAATACTATATGGTAAACGAGCGTGAGGAAGATGCCAGCAAATGTATCAGCCTGGCTCTTGAACTTCATCCAGACGCGACAAACCCTCAAGTATTCCTGGCACGACAGCAGATGTTTCACAATAACCTGGAGAAAGCCCGGGAAATTGCCCAAGCCATCCAGCAGCAAGATGATCGTGAGACACGATTCCTTTGGGCAGAGATATTCATAAGAGAGGGAGATTCCTACAATGCATCCGATATGCTTATGCAGCATTACCTTACGTTGCAGGATGGACAAGCCCAGTTCCTCTACGACTCTGCCAACATCTTTGCGGATTACGATGAATGGGAAATTGCCCTGGAATGGGCTACGAAGCTCAAGGAGGAATTCCCCAAATACAAGAACACGAACATGTTGCTGTCCGACGCCATGCTGAGCTGCGGCAAGGTACAGGAAGCAGAGAAAATACTCCAGGAGATACTCAGTAACGACCCATTCTGCAAGGAGGGTTGGAGATTGATGGCAGAAGCGCAAAGCAGTCAGAAGCGGTACAACGATGCATTGGAGTCTATCGACTACATGCTGGCATTAGATGAGAATGACTCGAAAGGTATTCTCATCCGTGCGAACTGCCTGTTCCACCTCAACCGAATACAGGAGACTCACGAGGAATATGTCAAATACCTGAAACAGGTTCCCAATGACATCACCATCCTCTACTTCGACTCTGTAGCACTCACCCATCTTAAGCAATACGATGAAGCAATGGATCAACTGAGGAAGGCCATGAGCTATTGCAAGAAAGACTCTACGGAATTTCGCCAGATCTGCATGCAATCCTGCTATCTGTTGAGCAAGACAAGTATGTACGAGAATGCGCTGACTGTGCTGGAAGAAGCCTATCAGATTGGCAATACAGAGAAAGATGCCGACTACTACCTGCTGAAGGGGCACATCATGCTTGAGACTCAGAATACAGACGAAGCCGAAGAATGTTTCGAGAAGGCTTTGACTTGCAGCGATGATGCCACCGCTACCACCCTGACCACAGCCATAGAGTATGCCGAGAACGAGTTATACGAAAAGGCCATCTACATGCTGGAGACCCTCATGAAAACGGACATGCCTGACAAGGAAGCCCGTTGCATGCCTTATCTGGCATACTGCACCTATTTCGTTCCCGAGCATGGCGATCACAAAAAGTACCTGCGTCAGGCTGCACAATGCAATCCCATCCTTACTGAATACCTTTTTGCCCCCATCTATCCAGGCAAGTCTATCAGCGAGTACGGGGAGATTTAGCCACTTCTTACACGAAATTCACATGTCCGGAAATCACCTGCGGATGATTTCTTCTACTTGCTGAAAATCAAGTCCCTCAAAGGTAGTGATGACGTGGTGACACTTGTCGGCAATCTCTTCGGGCGTATGTCCGGACGCCACACCAATGGTAAAGATGCCCGACGACATACCCGCCTCAAGTCCAGTATAGGCATCCTCAAACACCACACACTCTGAGATGTCGGCACCAAATACCGAGGCACCACGCAGGTAACAGTCGGGATTAGGCTTAGAGGCTGTGAAATCCTCTGCTGTGAGCACACGGTCAAAAAGCGATTGGAATTCGGGCATCAAACGGTACACATTGCTCATCTTCTTCTGGTCGGATGAGGTCACCACGGCACATTTCACACCATGACGACGGATGTCATCGATGAAATCCCTCACACCAGGAAAGAAAGCATACTGCATCTGTGCCTCGTAAGCTTCGAGCAAAGGAAGTATCTGCGCCTGCACCTCGGGAGAGGGAAAGTAATTGGCAAATATCTGCTTCAAGGTAGTACCCTTGATAAGGTGCTCCAGATTAGGTACATCGGGACGGAAACGACGCCCCATACTACCCCAGAATATCGTGTACTGATCCTCGGTGTCGAAAAGAGTGCCATCGAGGTCAAAGAGTGCCACCTTGAAGGTGCGCGTTTTGCTTGCGTTTTCGAACATAAAGTAAAATGCCTTAGGCTGTCAGATTAAAATGAGCCACAAAGTTACACAAAAAAAGGGAATAAAGAAAGGAATTGGACGCAGGATTTGGATAGTTCGTGCAAAATGAATATCTTTGCGAGGAAAAACAAAAAGTTCTAATCCTATATTATGAAAAACTGGATTCTCAAAACATTAGTAGCCGGTACCCTGATGATGCCAGGTGCCACCTATGCTCAAGGCAATGCCATAAGCAAGTCAATACATATTGATAGCAGTAAGCCCAGCGGAATGATTGACCCCATGCTGTATGGTCAGTTGTTTGAACACATCTACTTCTCTGCCAACAATGGTGTGTGGCAAGAGCTCATCTTTGAACGTTCGTTCGAACCCGAGCACTACCCGGGTATTCATCCACGCGACGGATACTTCGATGGCTGGTTTGCCGATGACGAGCAAGTGCTGCACTCCCCCACCCGATACGAACAACCCATCCATGTTGCCAGCGTGGAAGGCAACGACTATGACATCACGCTCGACCTCAAATGGCGCTCCTATCGCTTGGCACGTCGTGCGTGGAGCGGTGGACTGATGGACATTCGCTTTGCCTTTAAGAATCAGCAGAATGGAGACCCCTACTTCGTGCGCCTGCATAATCCCTACTACGAGGTACGTTCGCTGGCTGTTGCCCAGACTGAGGAGATGCGTAAGAACGAAGAGCTGAACAAGATGCGCGAGGCAATGACCAAAGGGGAGAATGCGCCTAACTTCTCCATCTCGACGATGGTGGAGAAAGAAGTGGACTTCCGTGGTCGCAAACGTATGATGAAAACGCTGGAGGCGCTTGCAAAGAAAGTTGCCAACGAGAAGCAGATCAACGAAAACCAGGATTGGCACAAACTGCGCATCTCGTGCCGTGGAAATACGGCAAAGGTGTACTATGATGGCAAGCAAGTGCTGTCTTACAACAAACTCGACAAGGCAGACATCAACGACATTACCTTCTGGGTAAACTATACCGAGGCTTACTATCGCAACATCAAGGTGACGTCCGCCAACGGCAAGGAAACCTATTTTGAAGGATTGCCCCAAGACGTGAAGATACCTTCCGTGGCACCACAATGGCACTCATTCGGAAATGGTGAGTTCAAGATGGTGAAGGGTGATGCCGTGAACATGAACTACTCACAGCAGATTACCGCCCATCAGCAAATGGCGGGCATCGTGCAAGGTCCCCAGAACGTAGTGGCTGGCGAGAAGTACCTTGGCTACATCTACGCCAAGGGCGATGGCCAGCTGACCATTGGTCTGAAGAACGGACGTGGCCTGGTAGCCAGACAGTCATTAGGTACGATGACCAGCGAATGGAAGAAATACGAATTTGAGCTGAGCAGTCCCAACTACAATGGCGATGCCGACTTTGCCATCTGTGTAGAGAATGGTACCGTACAGGTGGACGAGGCCAGCATGACCACGCTTTCAGGCAAGAAGCTGGGTGGTTTCCGTCCCGACATCTTCAATGCTGTCAAGCAGTTGCACCCCACTTGCATGCGTTGGCCCGGAGGTGGCTATGTGGCGCAGTACGACTGGAGATGGGGTGTGGGTCCACAAGAGAAACGCCGCCGTTGGGATCACTGGATGTGGATGGACTACGACCAGAACTGTTTTGGAACAGACGAATTCCTGCGCTTCTGTCGCGAGGTCAACTCCGAACCTGTGCTCGTGGTAAGTGTGGCCTTCGAACGTCCCGACAGCGAGTTCGACGAGATTATGGAGAACGCCCTCAACTGGTTACGTTACTGTAACGAGCCTGCCACTGGCGAATGGGGTGCAAAACGTGCCGCCAACGGTCATCCCGAACCCTACAATGTCAAGTATTGGGAGATTGATAATGAGATGTGGGAGATGGGTATCGAGAAATACGAGAACTGCGTGCGCCGCTACTCTGAGGCCATGCGTAAGATTGATCCCAGCATCAAAATCATCGCTTGCGGTGGTTTTCAAGAAGATGCAGACTTCATAGCTCGTTCGGGCCACTATTTTGACTACCTGAGCCTGCACCACTATGAGCAGCAGAATGGCTACGCTACAGGTCCCATCAACCTCGGCAAGCAGTACGACCGCTATGCAGAAATGATCGCCAAGAGTCCCAACCCAAACATCAAACTATTCATTTCGGAGTGGAACCTCAACAGTCAGGACTGGCGTACGGGCTTGTTTGCCGGTGGTTTCCTCAATATGTGCGAGTCAAAGGATGTGGTGGCTATGGGAGCCGCAGCTCTCTTTATCCGTCGCACCGATTCACCCGACTGGAACAATGCCTTCATCAACTTCGACTATAAGGATGTGTACGTAGCACCCAACTATCAAGTCACCGACCTTTGGTATGACCACTTCTCACGCTACCTGCTCGCGCAGACAGGTGACACAGGTGAACTGAATGTGGTTAGCACCATGTCCGAAGATGGCAAGAATGTCATCGTCAAGGTGGTGAACCCCACCGACAAGCCCTACTCACTTGCCCTGAACAGCAGTTGGGCTGGCGTAAACGAGGCTGAGTACGAATACTTTGCCCCGGGCGACTTGATGATAGGTAACACCATGCAGAACAAGAATGCCGTGGCTTTGAAGAAACGCAATGTGGCTCCCAGCAACAAGGTGTACACTCTCAACGTGGAGGCCTACTCGGCTGGCGTACTTACCATTGAGCGATAGGTTTTTGGTTATTGGTTATAGATATTATACATTTGGTTGCTTATATATCATGTGCCTGGCTTTTGATTTGCCTTTGTAACATATCTATAACCCATAACCTTTGCCACCGCCTTACTACCCGATAATTTCCATTCCCTTTTTCAGCGCCTCCTCGTTTAGAGGGATGAGGTGGTGATGACGCTCAGGGAGTGTCTTTCGAAGTGCCTTGAGCACATTCTCAATCTTCACGAGGGGCTCTACTTTCAGCAATCCGCCTAACACCAACATATTGAAGGCTTTGGGATTGCGGAGTTCCTCCACTGCCGTCTCGGTAGCCGCGATGCTAAAGATAGAGATGTCGCTACGCGTAGGGGGTTCTACCACACCATTAGGGTCGTATATCAGCAGGCCACCAGGCTTGATGCTGCTCTCAAACTTGAAGAGAGAACTCTGGTTGAGTATGATGGCTATGTCGAACTTGTTCAGGATAGGCGAAGATATGGGTTCATCGCCTATAATCACGGTTACGTTGGCCGTGCCACCACGCTGTTCAGGACCGTATGCAGGCATCCAGCACACCTCCTTGTCCTCCATAAGTGCTGAATAAGCCAGTATCTTTCCCATGGAGAGCACACCCTGGCCACCATATCCTGCAATGATTATTTCCTTTTTCATTTCTGTATGATTAAACATTCAGCATTACACATTGTCCTTCAAGTCGCCTAAAGGGTATGCCTTGAACATGTTTTCCTCCATCCATTCGTTGGCTTTCTCCGGCGACATCTTCCATCCTGCATTACAAGTACTTACAATCTCCACAAAGGAGGTACCCTTACGTTGCAGATTGTTCTCGAATGCCTTGCGCAAGGCTTTCTTGGTCTTATTTATGGCTGCCACGTTGTGCACAGACTGTCGTGTAACGTAGCATGTGCCAGGCAGACTTGCTGCTATCTGCGTGATTTGCAAGGGATGTCCGTGAAGAGCCACATCACGACCATACGGACACGTACTCGTCTTCATGCCCACCAGAGTGGTGGGGGCCATCTGACCACCCGTCATACCATATATGGCATTATTGATAAAGATGACGGTAATGTTCTCTCCCCTGTTCAGCGCATGAATGGTTTCGGCCGTACCGATACATGCCAGGTCGCCATCCCCCTGATAGGTAAAGACGAGATGGTCGGGCCACATTCGGTTCAGGGCACTTGCCACGGCAGGCGCACGTCCATGTGCAGCCTCTATCCAGTCGATGTCCACATATCTGTAGGCAAATACGGCACAGCCTACCGGACAAACGCCTATGGTCTTGTCCTGCAAGTCCATTTCTTCGATAATCTCAGCCACAAGCTTGTGAGCCATTCCGTGACTGCAGCCTGGGCAATAATGCATTGTCTCGTCGTTCAGCAAGCCTGGCTTCTTGTAAACGAGGTTTTCTGGCTGTATGATGTCTTCTTTTGTCATGTTTTTTAGATTGAAGTAGATTGTATGTACTCGATAACCTCGTCGGGTGTGGGCACCATGCCACCCATACGTCCATAATGGCTCACCGGACATGCACCCTCCACAGCCAGTCGTATGTCATCAACCATCTGACCTGCATTTATCTCCACACTGAAGATGTGCTTCACCTTCTTGCTCAGACGCTTTATCTCTTCGCTGGGGAAGGGCCAAAGCGTGATGGGGCGCAGGATGCCTATCTTGATGCCCTGCTTACGGCATACTTCCATCACCTTTCGGCTTATCCTGGCAGCACTTCCAAACGCAACGATCAGTATATCGGCATCCTCACACAGGGTCTCTTCGTATCGAACCTCATTCTGTCGGATGGCAGCATATTTCTGCTGCAGGTCTTTGTTGTGCTCCTCCATGACGGCAGGGTCAAGGTCGAGCGAGGTGAAGATTCTGTTTTTCTGTCCCTTACGGCATCCTGTAGCAGCCCAGGGATAACGCTCCTCTATCTGTTCGCGCGTCAGACGAGCCTTAAAGGGAGGCAGTTTCACCTTCTCCATCATCTGTCCTATCACTCCATCGCTGAGCAGAATGACGGGGGTACGGTATTTGAATGCAAGTTCAAATGAAAGATCCACGAAATCAGCCATTTCCTGTACGGTAGCAGGTGCCAGCACTATGGTATTGTAGTCGCCGTTGCCACCGCCTCTCGTAGCCTGCACATAGTCCGACTGACTGGGTTGTATGGTACCCAGTCCGGGGCCTCCTCGCTGCACGTTGACAATAAGTCCGGGAATCTCTGCTCCTGCCATATACGTAATGCCTTCCTGCATCAAGGCCACACCAGGGCTACTCGATGAGGTCATCACTCTTTTTCCGGTGGCACCACCGCCATACACCATATTGATACTGGCCAACTCACTCTCGGCCTGTAGCACCACCATTCCGGTGGTCTCCCAAGGCTTCTCGAGCGCCAGAGTCTCAAGCACCTCACTTTGCGGGGTAATGGGATAGCCAAAATAGCCATCGCATCCGCAGCGTATGGCGGCATGCGCTATGGCTTCATTACCCTTCAGCAACACATACTCTTGATCTTCCATTATACTAAGCCTGTTTTATTCTTTCTTTCTATACACCTCTATGCAGCCGTCAGGGCACACCATGGCACAGGCGGTGCACCCATTGCACTGCTCCCAGTCGGTTTGCTGGGCATAAGGATAGCCCTTCCGATTGACTGCCTTGTCGGACAAACTAATCAGATTGAGTTTACAAGCCACCACACATAGCCGGCATCCCTTACATCTTTCAGCGTCAACTACAATGGCGCCCCTTATTCTTCCCATATTTTTTTAAATAGTTAAGTCAAATCATTGGTTTAAAGGTTTTAAGGTCTTGAGGTTCTTTGGTTTTGATGTTTTGAGGACCCTACAACCTTATAACCTTACAACCATATAACCTTATAACCAATTCAAACGTTGTATCTTTCCTTATAATAGAATCGGAGGATGTCCATAATCATCTCTCTTGCCTCGCGGGCAGGACTGTTTGGATTCAGCGATAATGCCTCCGCATAGTACTGCAAGGCCTCTTTCCAGTTGCTTTGCTTTCGCCTCAGATTTCCCATCCAGAAGTACAGTTCATCATCAGCACGGCTCTTTCCTATTTCTCTCTTGAGCCATTGTTCAGCATCGGCAAGTCTGCTCGAGCGTATCCATTGTCGAATTGTTTCCACCCATTCTTTTTTCATATCACAAAATTACTATGAAATATTCTATTAGCGCGACTTTTTGACCATATAGTGTATTTTTTAAAAGTTATTAATACTTCTTTTTCAAACACACAGTCTGTAAATCGTTAAAAATCAACCGAATCAAACAATGCTCGCACTTTGTTAGTTTTACAACAATATGTTTGTTGCAATAACAACAGTCGTAATAAAGAGAAGACTCCCCCCCCGTCCCTCTACTTTTTCCTACGACGAAAAGTCTGGGGAGAGAGCTCTCAGTTCCGATTGAGGCCTTATGTAACCGCTTCCCCCTCGCTCACCGTGCTTTTAGGCCGATGCTACGCTCGAAGGGCAGAAGAAAGGAGTGACGGGAGGGTTCTTTTTTTTGAAAATATTTGCAAAACGAACAATTATTTTGTATCTTTGCAGAAGGAAAGTCGAGTCTTTTTCCCCTCTGTTTTCCTCCTACCATCACCCTATTTTCACACAATTGGCTTACGTCTGGCTTACGTGTTTTTACGTAAGCCAGACGTAAGCAAAGCGTGTTCAACCCGAGTGCAACCCGAAGTATCCTAAAAGGACAATGGAAAGAAATTGACACCCCCAAGCACAGCCCCCCAACCCCCGAGGGGGAGTAAAATAGGTGTATTCGGCTGGCGCAGGCTAATTCTTCTCTCTTACATCTTAATTCTTCATTATTATGTGTGCACCAATCTTACTCCCCCTCGGGGGCTGGGGGGGCTGTCCTTTGGGGGATGAGGGTTGGGCTGGGCTGAGGGCTTGCGAGAGTTCCTGATTCCCTCATAAAAATGTACATTCTATATGTTTATTCCCCAATAAAAGTGTGATTATTTTGGAATCATTCCCCATGTTTTGTGTGATTTAACTTGCGTAATCGACTTGTATTTAGTAACTTTGCACCCAAATAATTATTTCAAGCAATTCAATGAGAAGAAATATATATTCTGAACTCATCAGATGGAAGGATAATCCCAGGCATAAGCCTCTGGTGTTATTAGGTGCAAGACAGGTGGGAAAGACATACATTGTCAAGAAATTCGGAACTGAAGAATTCAAAAACATGGTGTATGTGAATTGCCACAACAATACGTTTGTGACCAACCTTTTCTCTGATTTCAACATTGAACGCATCATTTATCAGTTGGAACAGGCATACGAACAGAAAATAGTAGCGGGAAATACGTTGCTTTTCTTCGATGAGATTCAGGAGGTGCCGAATGGTATTCCCGCCTTAAAGTATTTCTGTGAGGACAAACGCGATCTGCACGTCATCGTTGCAGGTTCGTTGCTTGGAATCTCGTTGCGTGCAGAAGAGAGTTATCCTGTTGGAAAGGTGGACGACCTACGTATGTATCCTATGACCTACGATGAATTTCTGCATGCCAATGGTAGGGAGATGCTGGCAGAGGCGGTAAGACGATTGGATTGGGATTCGATGGCATTGCATCATGACACGCTGGTGGAGTATCTGCGTCAGTATTACTTTACGGGGGGGATGCCGGAAGCCGTCAGCACATGGCTTGAGGATCATGATGCCAAGAAGACACGACAGGTGCAGCGATCAATACTTTCCACATACAACAGGGATATGGGCAAACACACCAAGACGGAGGTAACACGTATCAGAATGGTTTGGAACAGTATTCCTGCCCAGTTGGCAAAAGAAAACAAAAAATTCGCCTATAAGGAGCTGAAGAAAGGTGGTAGGGCTGCTGAGTTTGAGAATGCCATACAGTGGTTGGTCGATGCAGGACTTGTATATCGAGTAACACGCGTGACGAAACCCGAGGAGCCATTAAAGTTCTACGCAGAAGAGTCTTTCTTTAAGATTTATATGCTTGACCATGGTTTGTTAGCTTGTATGTCAGGAGCACGCTCAAGCGAGATGTTACTTGGTATGCGAGTGTTCAGTGAATTTAAAGGCGCTTTTACGGAGAATTTTGTTCTGTCGCAGATAAAATCATTGGAACTGCATGACGAGATGGACAAGAACATCTTCTACTATTCGAAGGATAACTCTACCATAGAGATAGATTTTGTGGTTCAGACAAGAGGTCGGGTTGTTCCCACGGAAGTGAAAGCAGAAGAGAATGTGAGAGCAAAATCTTTACGCACATTCATCACAGAGGATTTCAGCAACCTAAAACTTAAGGGATTGCGAACCTCTATGAAATCCCATATCGACCAAGAATGGATGGAGAACATACCATTATATGCAACGGAAGCATACTTTAAGAATTCTGGATTGGGGACAGACCTATAACGACCCAGCACAAAGGACGGCCCAACCAAAACCCCTCGGGGGCTGGGGGGGCTATCCTTTGCTCGGGAGCTGCTGTCCTTCTGTTTCTCTGCAAAAAAAACACCTGAAAACTTGACTTTGCCCAAAAAATGTATTATCTTTGCAACCAGATCATAAAACCCGTACAAAAACTTTAATATATGTTTGGCACAGGGAATCTTTTTACGAACGCGAAGGCGCACTCCTGAAGACGCCCAAAAGCAAAGACGCAAAGAACGGTTTCGTTTCCTGCTGACGCTTACATAATTGAGACTCTGGGTACGCTAATAATTAACTAAAGTTTCCCATCTTAAGGAAGTTATTAGGAAGTTAATGAAGTTAAAGAAGTTAAAGGACGAATGTCCTGCTCCTTGAATGCATATAGCAAACGTATCGTCCTTTAACTTCCTAAGCGACGGCGGAGCGATAACTTCCCTTAACTCCCTTTAACTTCCTAAGTTTCAGCAGCCCAAAGGGGTGGGAAACTTTAATAATTAAGAATCTAAAAGAATCATTATGATGAAACAAAGACTCCTACACATCCTGCTCTGCGTGATGGCACTCGCCAACACCAACCAAGTACGTGCCGACTGGAATCAGTATGATTTGAGCTGGCGCGTGTACCTCACCCCCAAGCTGAGCAACACGGAACAACACTTCACCATTGTATATCCCGAGGAGAACTATGTGGGATTCTACAACGACGGCATCTATAACGTCCGCATCTCCACCCCCGACGGAGTGGTTTTCAGCAAGCCGAACCCCAACAACTCCAGCATGACGACCGATGGCTATGGCTACCACTGCATCACCTCAGCATACGACAAAGAGGAGAACTCGTCAAGCGCTGGTACCGATGCACGATACCGTACCGTGGAAATATGCATGAAGCCTGTCACCACATATTCGGAATACCAGAACCTCACTGTCACCATAGACTTCGACCTCTACATCGACAAGACCGGCTACAATGCCACGCCTAAGACCAAGTACCACTACAGCAAGACATTCACCGCGAAAGAACTGATTGCAGAGGGACTGCCGTGCCCTTCCATCCAGAAGAAGGCATTCACCTACAGCCAGGATAAGCTAACGGTAGGGTGCACCTTGTCCTCACTACCCAAGGAATTGGGGTGGTCCACAGGTCTGATGTATAGTGACCCTGCCAATAACATTAAAGACAATATCGTTACTTCTAAGTCATTTGACATTAGTCTTGGTAATGATGAATACAATACGAACCGTACTTTTACGGTAGCACCTTTAGCATTTAGGGATTGTAATTGCGGCGTTTATTGGTTTACCCGTTATATTGTCTCCGATAACTCCGAGGTGTTGCCTGTGGGTCGCCGTGAGCTCAGCAACCTCAGGCTGACAAATAACGCAAACAGCATTCAGCTCGACTGGGACATTACTGCCGGAGGCTCCCCGGTGGCCTGGTCATCATCAAGCGCCGCTCTTTGGAAGAGGAAAACTTCACGCAGGTGAAAACGATCTCTGATGATGTCACGACATATCATGACAGCAGTGTGAACCCTAACACCTTCACGGGCTTGTACTCCATCACCTATCAGGGTGCGTATGATAGCACCCCGACGAAAAAACAGCAAATGAGGCATTCATTCTTAACACACCTTACTGGCTACTTTCGGACAGTGTGGCTACCCTTTATTACGATGTAGATGCCAATATTCAACATAAAGAAGTGGTCGGTTTCATCCATGACAGCAAATCAGCGTGGGCAGATAAGGCAAATCGCGTTGTGATAGATCCCTCTGTGGCTTCATGGCCGTTAGAGAGTGCAAATGGTTTGTTCAGAGATTTGAAGAAAGTCCGCAGCATAGAGGGCATGCAACACATCAATCTTCAGAACGTGACGAACATGAGCTATATGTTCAGCGATTGCAACAGCCTCACGTCAGTGGACTTGTCTGCGTTCAACACCGAGAACGTGACGGACATGGGCGGTATGTTCACTGGTTGCAAAAGCCTCACATCACTCAACCTGGCATCGTTTAGCGCAACTGGAGAGAAACACCCTGATTTATCAGGAATGTTTAACGATTGCAGTAATCTGAAGACCATTTACTCACATTCATTCCTGTGGGAGGCCGGCTGCGAGGGTAGCGGCATGTTCATAGGTTGCAACAGCCTGAAGGGTGCTGTGTCATTCGAACCATCCCGCATAGAGGGTGACATGGCAACCTTCGAAGGTTATTTCACTCCAGCCATCAAGGGCGACCTGGATGGAGACGGCAAGCTAAGCATAGGCGACATGACAAGACTGGTAAAGTGGATGAACCTACACGGCAAAACCTACCACTACCAGGCCGACATGGACGAGGACGGCAAGGTGACATTAGACGACCTGCAACTGCTGGAGGAAAGAATAAAAAAAGACCCACCCCCCGCCCTCCCGTAGAGGGAGGGAGCTGCAAATCCTCGGAAAGACAGCCCCCCCAACCCCCGAGGGGGAGTAAAATAGGTGCTTACATCTTAATGAAGAATTAAGAGAGAAGAATTGGCTGGCGCGGGCCACATCCATCTTACCCCCCCTGGGGGGTTGGGGGGGCTGAGGGCTGGGAGCTGAGGGTTGGTTGGGCTGTCCTTTGGGCTAATACTATCGTCCTTTAACTTCCGCGAAGCTAACTTCCTCTTAACTTCCTAAGCGAAAGCGATAACTCCCCAAAAAAGAATCAGCTTCTGCTAATCTGCAGACCTGTCTTGCTGAGCGACATATCCACGAATCGCGCACAGTTATTGGGACGGTGGGCATTAAGGATGCTCTTGATGCGAGTAGCGGCATCAGCATCCTTGGCCACCATGTAGAGATAGCCACCACCACCTGCGCCGGGCAACTTGTAACCCAGGCAATAGTCGTCGATAAGGCTCGTAATCTGCTGCACAGCCAAGGGGTTGGTACCACGGTCAAGCTTCTGGTTCTGCTGCCAGGTCTTGGCAATGAGGCGTCCCATCTCGTCAAACTTGCTCGACAGGATGGCGTCATAGAGGTCCATGGCATGCTCCTTCATCTCGCCCAAGAGGTTCAGGCGATGACTGTCGCCGAGGAACATGCCACGCACAATCTCCGAGAGTATGTTCTTGGCCGTACGGGTGATGCCCGTGTAATAAAGCAGATGACACGGAGCATAGTCGGCATCGGTATAGAGATTGTCGGGAAGCCAGCGCACCTCGGGTGTCTGGTCGAAGCCGGGTGTGGTGCGAAGCAGTTTGATGCCACGAAGCACACCACCATACTGGTCTTGCCAGCCACCGCCTGTGGTGAGCAACTGCTCAAGCACAAGCGTGCGATTGGAGATCTCGGCAGGGTCCCAGGAAAGGCCACAGAAATCGGCCACAGCACCCAGCACGGTGGCTGCCAGCACGCTGCTTGTGCCCAGTCCGCTGCCAGCAGGGATGGCCGACAGAAGCGTAACCTCAATGCCACAGCCAAACTGTTGCAGCTGACGTTCGAGCGAAGCCTCCTGCATAGCGGCAAAGCGAGGATGGAAACCTGCCAGGCAAAGGGCAGCCTTGGGAATGCTGAAGGGAGAGCCCACCTTGGTGAAATCGGCCAGTTCGTCGAAGGTTCGCACCTCCTCCATGGCACCAAGGTCGATACTGCGAAGCACTATCTTGAACTCACGGCAAGGCTTGACGTATGCCTGCAAGGGAGGCTGCCCGTTCAGTTCGATGGCCAGGTTCACCACATTACCGCCATTCACCAGGCAATAGGGAGGGGTATCGGTCCATCCACCCGCAATGTCGATGCGCACAGGACTTCTGCCCCACACTATCTGGTCGGCATAGACCGACATCCGGGGGGATTGCCGATGCGAGAGCACGTTGGCGGTAAGTCCTTCGCGAAGCAGTTCAAATGCCTTCATCTCCTCGGCCTTGCCATCCTCACCACGCAGCTGAAGGACCTGCGAGCGGAACATCTGGTCGCTGATACGCTTCATAAGCGAATCGCTTTCGTCGAGTTCATGGGGCAGGGGCAGGTTATGTTCGCAAAACAGATTGGCCATGTGTAGCAGGTCTGTCTGGTAGAAAACACTCTGACGATGGTTGGATGCCAGGTCGGTAAGATTCTCGGCCATGAACTGTTGGCGCTGTGCCGTAAGGCGTCGCAGGTTGGCAAAGGCGGAAATCTCATCGGCACTCATCTTGCGAGCCTTATGCCATAGCAGACCACCCTCGTGAGAGGATGGAGTGGAGTCGGCAATCATCCACTCAAGCATCTTGCCAAGGTCTTCGACACGGGAGGTGACAGGGAAGATACGGGCAGCCTGGAGGTCATGGTTACACTCAATCTCTTCGGCACTAAGTCCATGCATCCTGAGCCACTCGGTAACAGGCTTCTCAAGGAAGGTCACCTTGTCGTCGGTCAAGGCTCCGCGGAAGGCATCGTTGAAACCGTAGGGGCGCAGCACATACTCGGCCTCATCGCCCATAGGCACCACATCCACGCACACGCCCTCGGGCAATGCCAGTTGCCAGTCGTTTTGTGGGACGCCCGTGACGATGTTGCGCGAGGAAAGGCTCCACCTCTTACCTATCCACGAATTCTCCATCCAGATATTCTGATTCTCACCAGTGGGCTTAACCTCACAATGTGAGTTCTGAATGAAGATGCTGGGATGAGGTTTGATGCCATAGTGCATGATGGCACGCTGGTCGTACACCAGGTTCTGCACAGACACGGTGGAGGAAATCATCTCACGACTCGTACCATAATGATAGAATTCGCCATCCTGCAGGGGCAATATGGCGACCTTCAACTCACCCAGCTCCTTGTCCTCAATAGTAGGGTGAGCACCCAGCGCGCAACCAAACTCGCTGTAAAGGTCGTAGTTGCCTATCTCGTGGGCACTCTTGTGAGAGCGTTTCATCAAGAGTTCCACAGCCTTGTCGCTCAGCAGCCAGATGCCAATATCCATGAGGAACAAGTGGGTGCGCATGAGCTCAGCCATCGTCTGGATGGAAGGTTTCTGCAACATAAAGTCGAGCACCTCGGGACTCTTGCGCGAAGACACAAATACGCCATGGTTCTTGGCCAGCGAGGGATCTACCCACAAGCCATAGCACACCACGTCGGCATCGGGGATGGGCTGCAGTTTCCCGGCACGGATGTACACGTCGCCGCTGGCAATAAGGGTATGCAACGAGTCGGGTGCCGCATCCATAATACGTTCGTAGAGTGGAAGCTGAAGCGACAACAGGTTTTGTGTGATGCGTTGCCCGCGAGCCCAACGGAACACGGGGATGGGGGTAAGTATCTTGCCACTTGGCGCATAGCCAGGCAAGCGACGGCTCTGTCCTCCGGCATGAAGCAGAATGCGCTTCTCACGTCCCAGCCACTGCATCATAGGTTCGGCAGGTGCCCATGCCTGATGGCAGGCTTCGAGCAGGAAGGTGGTTCCACCTCCCGAACCCAGTTTCTGGCCCACAGGATCGTTCGTACAGAAATATTCCTCACGACTCACATTCTCTACGTCGTGAAAGCACTCCACCAAGTTAGGTGGCAAGGATAGTAACTTCTTCATTTACAATAAGACTAAATATTCTTAATGACCTTGGCAGGCGTGCCCAAGGCAAGCGAATGGGAAGGGATGTCGTGCGTCACCACGCTTCCGGCCCCAATGACACAATGACTGCCAATATGAACACCTGGGGTGATGACGCAATTGGCACCTATCCACACATCGTCGTCAATCACCACCGGCGAGGTCACTACCTTCTGCTCGTCTATTCGCTTGGCGGCATCGGCAAAACCATGGTTCAAACCTGTAACCACCACGCCCTGAGCCAGATTAACGTGGTTGCCTATCGTCACCGGGCCTATTACTGTGTTGTTGAGTCCCACTCTGCTGCACTCGCCTATAATCACATCGCCCACAGCATTGTTGACGCACGAGAAACTCTCCACCACGCTACGCTTACCCAGGGAGAAACGATTGAACGGCACAACGTCCATGCGCGAACTGAAGTGGATGACGCTACTCCAGGCACAATGCGTATAGAAGGGGCGAAGCAGTCGCAACCACAGGCGGGGACGTGTCTCAACGGGATGAATCATTGCCCACAGCAAGAAGTTCTTGAAACGACTCGACTTTAGTTTTTGCTTGACAGACATTGTTTAGTGATGATAAAAAATTAACTTGGTACGATTTGTGATGTGAGCTTTTTATGGTAACAACTCATCTTTTTGGCTGTTTTTGTTTCATTCATCGGTTACGATGCCCGCATCGCGCCCTCTTCATGAAGCAAAAGCATCT
>JAZLKL010000063.1:0-7253 GCA_045597585.1 Bacteroidaceae bacterium
AAATTGGTACGATTTAACCTCAGATTTTTGAGATGCTTTTGCTTCATGAAGAGGGCGCGATGCGGGCATCGTAACCGATGAATGAAACAAAAACAGCCAAAAAGATGAGCTGTTACCATAAAAAGCTCACATCACAAATCGTACCAAGTTAATTTTTTATCATCACATAATACTCCCCCCTCTCTACGGAATCAGCAAGCTGCTGTCACCATAGCTCAGGAAGCGGAAGTCATGCGACAAGGCATAGTCGTAAATCTTATGCCAGTCACCTTTCACAAAGGCACTTACAAGCAGCAGCAAGGTACTCTTGGGTTGATGGAAGTTCGTCACCATACGTCTTACGATGTGATACTCGTATCCGGGAGCTATGATAATCTGCGTGCTGCTATGCAACACCTCCATGCCACGCTTGTCCATATAGGCAAGAAGCGACCGAAGTGCCTCCACCGTGGTCAGCTGGCTCTCGCTCTCAGCATATTCATAGGGCAACCATTGGTGTACATGCAGTTCCTCGGCATCGGTTACCTCGCTGGAGTCATCCTTTCCCTTCGAGGCAAGCGAATGGGCGATGACACCCATATAATAGAGGCTCTCCAACGTGCGCACGCTGGTAGTGCCTACGGCAATGGCCTCACCCCCATGGGCAAGCAGCTTCTCGATAGTTTGACGACGTACGGCGATGTGTTCGGTATGCATGTCATGTCCGCCTATCTCCTCACTCTTCACAGGCTTAAAGGTTCCTGCTCCCACATGCAAAGTCACCTCCTCACGATCTATTCCATGGGCATCCAGGTCGGCAAGCACACGCTCCGTAAAGTGAAGTCCGGCTGTAGGGGCAGCCACACTACCCTTTATCTTCGAATATACCGTCTGATAGGTCGTCTTGTCGCTTTCCTGCGTCTTACGGTTGAGGTAGGGGGGGATGGGCAACTCGCCCATCACATCAAGTATCTCTGCCCATGTCACATCCCCATCCCATTCGAACATGATCTCCTGACTGGTACCATGTTCGCCCAGCCGATAGGCAGAGAGCAACACACGCTTGCCGTTCACCTCAAGTTCACGATAGAGTTCGCCACTCTTCCACTTCTTCAGATTGCCCACCAGGCAATACCAGTTGCATTTTCCTTTGGCAGAGAAATTCTCTTGATACTCTACCGGGAAGGCTGGTTCCAGAAGGAAGATTTCTATCAGCGCACCATCCTGCTTCTCACCTTTTCTGAAATGCAGACGAGCCTGTATCACCTTGGTGTTATTGAACACCATCAATGCCCCCTGTGGCAGATATTCTGACAGATGGGCAAAGCCATCTTCTATCACCTCACCCTGCTTGTAAACGAGCAGTTTGCTACTGTCACGCTCTTTCAGGGGGAACTTGGCAATACGTTCGTCCGGCAATGGATAGTCGTAATCTTGGATATGGATATGACGTGGATCTTGCATAATCTTTATTTAATATTAATGTGCAAAATTACACGATTTAGGCCGATTTTGCAAGGAATTATACGAAAAGTTGGCCGACGGCCCTCGCATCATCGATATTTTTATTAACTTTGTACGCATTAAGTTTCCCGACTAACCGTAACTAATATGTTTCATTCATTCAATTCAGCAAATCCTCATCGTTTTCACACCAAGCCATATTGCCTTGCATCGCGTCTCAAAACCCTATGCTTTGCCGCGATAGCTCTCCTTTTCTGCTTCCCTGCCACCAGTTCGGCTCAAGCAGACGCAGGGCAGGTGCTTCAGAAGGCCACGTTGGTAAACGACTGGTTTATGGCCCAATGGCCCGACCCCACCAAAGACACCTTTGTGCGCAACAAGGTACGTCCAAGTTCGTTGTGGACACGCGCCGTTTACTACGAAGGGTTGATGGCGCTGCATACCATCCAACCCGAGCAACGGTATCTGGATTACACCCTCACATGGTGTAACTACCACAAATGGACACCACGAAACGGCGTCAAGACCCACGATGCCGACGATTATTGCTGCTGCCAAACCTACATCGACATGTATCGCAAGCTGGGTGCAGATCCCAATAGACGCATACTTCTGCAGCCGACCATCGAGTGCCTTGACAACACCTTGGCACGTGGCAAGGAGAGCGATGCCGACTGGTGGTGGATAGATGCCATACAGATGGGAATGCCTGCCTTCCAGAAGCTGGCCAAGGAGACGGGGGTACAAACATATGCCGAAAAGGCATGGAGCATGTACGAATACACCCGCAACCAGCAGGATGGAGGATTGCGCAACCCCAAGGATGCACTTTGGTGGCGTGACCGCGACTTCAACCCTCCCTACAAGACACCCGGCGGAAAGGAGTGCTACTGGAGCCGTGGAGACGGATGGGTGGTAGCAGCCTTGGTCAGGGTGCTCGACGAGATGCAACCCAACGAGGCTCACTACAACGACTATCTCGGCGACCTTACCTCTATGCTCGAGAGCCTCATCCCCTTGCAACGCAAGGATGGCTTCTGGAACTGTTCGCTGGCTGACGAGAACGACTTCGGCGGTCCTGAGGTTACCGGAACCAGCCTCTTCCTCTATGGCATGGCTTGGTGCGTAAACCACGGCTATCTGCCTAAGGAGAAGTACGCACCCGTGATGCAACGCGCATGGGATGCTATGGCAAGCTGCGTGCATCCCGACGGTTTTCTGGGATGGCAGCAAGGCACGGGAAAGCAACCCAGCGACTCACAGCCGGTAACCTTCAACAAGCTGCCCGATTTCGACGACTACGGAGTGGGATGCTTCCTGTTAGGAGCTACCGAGTACTACAAGCTCATGGCTAAGGGTTCTACCCCCGCCCTCTCCAATAAGGGAGGGAGCTTGCAAAGCATCAAGGGGGCAAATGACAACTCATCCCACCTCACCAAGACAGAAGCTCACTCCCTAAAGGGAGGGCGGGG
This sequence comes from Bacteroidaceae bacterium, assembly GCA_045597585.1. GTDB lineage: Bacteria > Bacteroidota > Bacteroidia > Bacteroidales > Bacteroidaceae > Physcousia. The sequence continues at coordinate 2,916 of JAZLKL010000063.1, forward strand.
GGAGAGTCTTCCCGGCATCCGTTGGTGGTGGCCAGGATCTGCGGTAACTACTACCGACATCTGGTGGAACCTGACTCAGTTTGCCAGTCGTGGCATCGGAGCGGTCGAGATTACGCCCATCTATGGCGTGCAGGGAAACGAGGCCAACGACATTCCTTTCCTCTCACCCAAATGGATGGAGATGCTTCGTGCATGTCAGCAGGCAGGAAACAACCTGGGCATACAGATTGACATGAACTGTGGCACGGGATGGCCTTTCGGCGGTCCCGACGTACCACTCGAGGAGGCCGCCTGCAAATTGGTTGTTGTGGATGTGCTGACCGATGCCAAGACAGGTCAGCTTGACGACAAGGCGTTTGAGAAGGCGAAGAACATGACACTCATCGCCAGACGCGAGTATAAGGAGAAAAAAGGCATGAAGCGCATAATTGCCCTCTATCAAGACCGCACCCGTCAAAAGGTGAAACGTGCCGCTCCTGGTGGCGAGGGCTACGTCATCGACCACTTCGACTCTACTGCCGTACGTCACTATCTGGAGAACATAGAAAAGGCTTTCGAGCAAACGGGCACGCCCTACCCTGCCACCTTCTTCAACGACAGCTACGAGGTGTACGAAGCCGACTGGACGCCCTCGCTCTTGCAGGAGTTCAAGGCGCGTCGTGGCTACGACTTGCTGGACAAGCTGAAAGAGTTTGTGGATGGCGACGCAAAAGTGATTGCCGATTATCGCGAGACGCTCTCCGACCTCCTCCTGCAGAACTTCACGCGCCAATGGGTGGCATGGTGCCACAAGCATGGCGTGAAGGTCAGAAACCAGGCACACGGTTCACCTGCCAACCTTATCGACGTGTATGCCAGCGTGGACATTCCCGAGATCGAAGGCTTCGGCCTCTCGGAACTGGGCATCAAGGGACTTCGTACCGACCCTGGCAAGACCAAGAAGAACGACTCCGACCTCTCCATGCTGAAGTATGCTGCCTCGGCCGCTCACGTCACGGGCAAGCGCTATGCGTCAAGCGAGACATTCACCTGGCTCACGGAGCACTTCCGCACCTCGCTCTCACAGATGAAGCCCGACCTCGACCTGATGTTCTGCGCCGGAGTAAACCGCATGTACTTCCACGGAGCCTGCTACTCTCCACAAAACGATCCATGGCCGGGATGGCGGTTCTATGCCTCGGTTGACATGTCGCCCAACAACAGCATCTGGCGCGATGCCAAGTCGCTTACCGACTACATCACCCTTTGCCAAAGCCGCCTGCAAGATGGAGAGCCCGACAACGATTTCATCGTCCTACTGCCTGTCAGGAACATGTGGAAGGAAAACACAGAAAAGCGCCTCCTGCAGTTCGACATCCACTCCATGGGCAAGAAGGCTCCCGAGTTCATCGCATCTATCCTCAAAATCGACTCTCTTGGCTACGATTGCGACTACATCTCTGAGGCATTGCTGCTCAGCACCACCCTTGTCGATGGCATGCTGCAAACCCAAGCCGGCACACGTTACAAAGGCCTCATCATACCCGGCATCAAGACCATCATGACCAAGCAGCTGCGCAAGCACATAGATGCCTTGCACAAGCAAGGTGCCCACATAATCTACGACATCGATGCCACAGAACTGGCCAAAGCTGCCAAGCCCGAGAGCATAAAGACAAAGTATGGCATGAAGATGATACGTCGCAAGATGGGTAGTGCCACACAATATTTCGTGGCAAACCTCACTCCTGCCGACCTACGCGAATCCGTGCAGCTTAGCGTCATGCAGCAACCCCTCATGCTCGACCTTCGTAGCGGCGAGAGTTGCTTCATACATGTAGATGATGCCGGCAAGGCCAGCATAAGCTATCCCCTGCCCCGCATAGAATCCAACGGAAAGCAGCTCATAGCCGACCTCACCACGCAGTCGTGGCGCCTCAGCTTTACCGAGTCAACACCCGACGTGCAGCAGACATTCCGCCTCAACAAGATACAGACGTGGGAGACCCTGCCCAACGACACCCTGAAGGAGCTGATGGGAACGGGTATCTACGAAACCGTATTCACTCTCCCCGAAGGTACCGACATGCAAGGCAACTTCCGCCTTGACCTGGGCGACGTTCGCGAATCTGCCCGCATATATCTGAATGGCCGCTATGTAGGCACGACCTGGGCGCACCCCATGACAATCGACTTCCCCGGATGGATGCTGCAGAAGGAGAAGAATGCACTCTGCATCGAGGTGACAAACCTGCCTGCCAATCGTATCGCCGCCTATGACAAGAGGGAGATACCCTGGCGCAAGTTCAAGGAGATCAACGTGGTGGACATCAACTACAAGAAGACCACCTACGCTGACTGGAGCCCTATGCCTTCCGGCCTTAATTCCAGCGTAATGCTGTATCAATTAAAGTAAACAATTATGAAACGTATCTTTCTACTAACTTGTCTTTCACTCTTCACCTTTCACTTCTCACTTCACGCAAAGCGTGACCAGTGGCCCGATGGAACGGCCATGGACAAATGGTTCCAAGACACCACGAAGATAGACATGCAGAAGCTCGGCAAGCAGTATGTGGTGACCGAGCATGGGGTTCTCAACGACTCTACCCTCCTGCAAACCGAAGCCATACAGGCCGTCATCGACAAAGCTTCTGCCGAAGGGGGTGGCGTGATTGTCTTTCCCCGTGGCACCTTTCTCTCGGCAGCCCTTTTCTTCAAGCCCGGCACACACCTCTGCGTGCAGCAGCAAGCCAAACTGAAGGCTATCGACGACATTAGGTACTATCCCGTTCTCAAGACACGTATCGAGGGACAGACACGCCAGTATTTCTCTGCATTCATCAACGCCGACGGACTCGACGGCTTTACCATCGGAGGCGGTGGCACCATCGACGGCTGCGGCTTACGCTTCTGGGAGGAGTTCTGGGTACGACGCGTCTTCAATCCCGAGTGTACCAACGTCGATGCCATGCGCTACCGCCTGGTTTACATCTCCGACAGCAAGAATGTCACCGTGCAGGATGTACGCCTCATCAACTCTCCCTTTTGGACCAACCACATCTACAGAAGCCACCACGTGCGCTACCTCTCATGCTACATCTATTCGCCCACCAGCGGCATCGGGGCATACGGCGACACCAGCCACGGAGGCCCTTCCACCGATGCCATCGACCTCGACGTATGCCATGACGTGCTTGTCAACGACTGCTACATGTCGGTCAACGACGATGCCGTGGTACTCAAAGGCGGCAAGGGCACATGGGCCGATCAGATGCCCGAGAATGGTCCCAACTACAACATCCTGGTGCAAAACTGCCGCTATGGCGTGGTGCATGGTTGTCTCACCATAGGTTCCGAGTCGCTTCACAGTTACAACGTGGTGCTTCGCCACATCACGTTCGACAAGGCACATCGTGTGCTCTGGCTCAAGATGCGTCCCGACACCCCCCAGCACTATGAGCACATACGCCTGGAGAACCTGCAAGGCAACTGCGGTTCATTCCTTGTAGTGAAGCCCTGGACGCAGTTCTACAAACTCGAGGATCGTCCCGACATGCCCATCTCCGTGGCAAACGACGTCACCATTGAGAATGTCAACGTGGAATGCACCAATTTCTTCAACGTGAGTTTGTCCGAGAAGTACATCCTGCGCAACTTCTCCTTCCTCAACAGCACGGTAAAAGACAAGCAAAAAGCCTTCGATGCCGCATTGATCACCAACACCAAGGTGAGCAATCTACACATCGAATAAGCCCAAAAACAGCTCTTTCCATAACATTTCACACAATAATTGAAACTTTTTCCCAAAAATATTTGGCAATATCAAAAAAACTCCCTACCTTTGCATCGCTTTTGAGAGAAAGCCGCGCCACAAATCGCGTCAGGAGAGATGTCAGAGTGGTCGAATGTGCCGGTCTTGAAAACCGGTGTACCGCGAGGTACCGGGGGTTCGAATCCCTCTCTCTCCGCAAAAACCTGCTGAAAATCAGCGGGTTTTCTTTTTTATACCCAATTTTACACCCAAAAATTAGGGTATCATCAAGCCTTATAAAGTATCATTTATAGAGATTTAGCGCGAAAAATGGCTGTAAATCCGAGTTCTCAGGTTTACAACCAAAAATTTATCTACACCCAATTTTGAGGAAATCTACACCCAAAAATCGTTTTTTGCATTCTTGTTGGTATGCAAAATGCACTTTCAGACAAAAAAAAATTATCTTGGGTAAATTTTACGCAAATAAATTTGGCAGTTTCAAATTAACCCAACTTTTACGCTTTGAACTTTTTTTAAAAAAGTTTTTCTTGAATATAAGCAAGTTAGGTTTTGAAAACGTCCAAAAGTGCGATGTAGAACAC
>JAZLKL010000064.1:0-4600 GCA_045597585.1 Bacteroidaceae bacterium
GGAGGCTGGCTGGTTCCAGAACATCATGAGAGAATACGACAACCTGCCCTACATGCGCGTGTTGGAGTGTGCTATCCGCGCCAGCCATCAGGGTGTGTTCAAGGGCATCCTCTTGCATCAGGGTTGCAGCAACAGCGGCGACAAGCGTTGGCCCGCTATGGTGAACGTGGTTTACCAGGATTTGCTCAACGACCTTCACCTCAAGGCTCAGGACGTTCCCCTCATTGCCGGCGAGGTAGTTAATGCCGACTGTGGTGGCGTGTGTGCAGGTATGAACCCCATCATCCAGACCATCGCCGAGACCATCCCCACTTCTACCTGGGTAAGCTCTGCCGAACTTCCCTGTGGTCCCGACCACCTGCACTTCAATGCAGAAGGCTATCGCGGTCTTGGCAAGCGCTATGCTGAGGCTTGGATGAAGTACAACCACATCGAGAAGAAGAAGGAGCCCGTCATTGTAAGCACGGTTGTAAAGGCTAAGAAGGCTAAGAAGGCTAAGAAGTAAGCCGGAGTCAAGGAGTAAAAGGAGTTAAAGACGAATGTCTTGCTTCTAGACATTCTAGATATTCTAGACATTCTAGACATTCTAGACATTCTAGACACATTTATAAGGTGAGTTCAAGCTATTTGAGCTCACCTTTTAATTCTTGGCAATAATATACAATTTGGTACCTAATCGTATATCGTCCCCCTCAAAAAAATTCTTTGCGTCTCTGTGTTTAAAAAAAATGTCTCGCCAGCTAAATTGTGAATTGTGAATTATGCATTGTGAATTGCAAAAATCATCCTTTTTGTATGTCAAACCAACAAAATAGAGGGTTGTTTACATTTGTTTACTCGATTTTTTGCGGTAAATAGCACAAAAAAGTACTTTTGCAACAGAAAATCAACATTCGACAATCTAAATTCCCGAAACATGAAAAAGAACAGTTATCTGATTAGTTCGTTACTCGTTTTGTTCTGCAGCTGTCAGTCAACCATGCTGACATCCAGCAACGAGACATCCTCTATCAGCTACGAGGATGCACAACAGGTTGCTAACCTTGAATGTGATGACTCACACGTGCGTTACATCGATTTGCCTAATGGTAACCCCTCACAGTATAACCCCGTGAAGAATCCCATGACAGGATCTACTGTGAATGACCATCTCAGCGTAGATAAAGTCATTCCTCTTGGCAAGATACCTGGTGACAAAATTGGATGGATAAATAGTGTACTTATGGACGATAACAAACTTTTCGTGAGATATTTTACTAATGGGGACAGCCACTGTGCCATATTCGACATGAAGGGAAAGTTAATTGCCAAGCTTGACTACGACGGTGACATTTATGACATGACCATTTGCAGAAGCGAAAAGGAAGTGCTGCTGCATGACCGAGCAAAGAATCAGCAGCGTATCTATTCATATAACGGTAAACTCTTGCGCATAGAACCCATTATAGGATACCGATTGCCCTATTTTACTGGGAATGTCCAGATGAACGAAATGATCACATCTGGCTCACGACGTGAGAGATACTTGTTCCTTACCAACAAACAAGGAGATTACATCAGCAAGGTTAAATGGCCTAATGGTGCAAGTGTAATGCAAGACAACGACCAAGTGTTTATGCACGAACTCGACACCGTATGGCAAATTACTCCCGATAAGGCCATTACCCGTTATGTGTACCGTAGAAAGTATGAAAAAACTTCAGGCCTTTTGTTTTCCAACAGATTCGTCATCACATCGTGGAAACCAGGATTCGCATTCAACACGCAGGAAAAGGATGTCGATTTCGACAGGTACTTTAATGAGAGTTCTTCTACGTACACGATGATTGCTGACTTCAAAAGCAACAAAAGCAGCTTTATGTGTGGGTCATACTTTGTTCCAAGAACATTCTGGCAGTTCATTTCAAACTATCACAATTCCTACATCACGAACCCCATTTCGCTCAACGACGGTTATTTCTACTCGTTTGTAAGCCCTCTCGAAGCCAAGAATTTCTGTGCCAACATGACAAAGTCAAAAAGTGCAGCACTCTTTGATGAAATGGAAATGCCTAAGCCTGAAGACGTGAAAATGGTGCACAAACTGAAACTGGACGATAACCCAGTGCTCGTCATCATGAAACTGGATGTGGAGAACGCCGGCATCACGGAATACATCAACTTCTACAAGAAAAAAGGCTTGACACTTACCGAACAGGAAGTAAGAGAAAAGGCCGATCAAAGACAGAAGATGAAAGATGTAATTGACAAGGAAATTGAAAAAATACTAAATGACGATGATCCAGAAATACTAGAAATAATAGTAGATTAAGTAGAAATACGCGACGAAAAGACAGAATATGGGGACGATTAGCAGGAAGAGTAATTGCGAAAGAGAGTAAAGAGGAATGCTGAAGGCTGAAAACTCACATAGCAACCCTCACTCCGTGGGGGGTGCCTTAATACCTTCCTTTATGAAATCAGAGAACATCTGCACGGACGAGCATTCCTGCCCGGTGAGCTTGGCATAAAGTCGCACCTTGAGGTTTCGCAGGTTCTGAGGGCTAACGCTTAGCAGCGTGGCCACCTGCTTCTGGCGGATGTTGGTGCACGTAAGCAGGCATAGCTGTAGTTCCGTGTTGTTGAGCGCACCCTGATGCTTCTCCAGGAAGGGAGTCAGGCCTGGGTATATGCAGCAGAGATAGGCGTGCATCTGTTCCCACTCTTCCGAGGTGGGGCATCGTCCATTATCCGCTATTTGCTCAAAAGACTCTTCCGCCTTCATAAACAAGGGGGTTGGTTTAGAGCTTACCTTTTTAATCAGAAGCTTTAGCGCTGACGTCTTGCGTGCCTTTCGCCAATACAGATAGCCAAACACACCAATCACAATGGCCAGAAGTCCCAGCACACCATATATGAGCAGCTGCTTGACATGAGCCTGCAGGGTGTTGCGTTGGTGGTAATTGCGCGTCTGAGTGTCGAGTTCAAGGAGTTCTTGTATGATTTTTTGGCGCGAAGCAGAGTCAATAGGCTCCATGTCCGCCGAAAGGGCGTCAATCGAGAAGGCAAGGCTCTTGGCCAAATGATAGCGTGTCTGCACGGAATCCGACATCACTTTTATCGAGTCTTCCAGTTCTTCAAGCAGAAAGAGGGCCAATGGCATATTCTGTCTCCCTTCTATCAGATGCTCGGCATAGGTTAGCTGGAGGGGTACATCTTGTGGTTCTTCCTCGTCTTTATGACAACTCAGAAACACAAGACACAAGGCAAGTATGTAGGTTAGTTTTTTCATTTCAAATACAAAGATACACATTTTTTTCATTATCATCTTATCTCATACCATTTTTTTGGATGTACAAAATGCAAAGTAGCAAAGATTATGATGTATAATGACAAGAAACCACGTTTTTGGCCTTAGTTTTCCCCACTTATCCTTCACGCAGCACTCACAGTGCACTCACGGTGCGCTCACAAATCCGTGTAGAATCGTGAGCGCACCGTGAGCGCACCTAAAGCGAAGGTAAAAGGATGGTGTAAGGAATGCCTTAGTGAATAAGTGGTAATCTTCAATAAAGGAAACGGTTATTCTATGCAGCGAACCCTTTCTATGCCGTACTTCTGAAGTGCCTTTTTACTGGCAGGTATGTAGAGTAGGAACTCGTCAAAGACAAGATAGGTTTGGCCATTCATGACCATAGAGCCTACACTATCGCTCATCTGGATGCGGTCAAAACCATCATAGGATGAGAGCGGAACCTTGAAATACTCTCCCTCGTTCTCGGAGGGGATATAGAGATGTGTGCGCGTGATGGCATAGAGGTTGCGATGAAATTCGTACTCAAGATGCTGATAAGGCTTTACTATCTGACAGTCGTGATGCAACCACCTGTCATATTGTGCAAGAACCTCCATGTTCGTGCATCGTGTAAGATGAACGGATTGCGGCCATACACCCGAATACATGAGTCTTTCCAGAGGTAGCTCGGAGGGATGCTCGTCCAAGCATTCGGTTTTGTACCACACCTGGTCGGCATCACCATAAGGAAGACCCTTCATGCGATGCTTGATGGCTTCGGGATGAAGCAAGTAGTACACAAACTGACCATCGGAATCTTCGATCAGGAACAGAGAGTAACGAATGGATGTAAGCTGGTTTTGCGCATCTTTGTGCCAACGAGTCAAAAAGTAAGTGCCGTTATCGCACGTATCCTCAATCTGCCAGAAATTGGTACTTTCAAGCTTACCGCCACACTCATTCCAAAAGCCCTCTATGTCGAGGTTTATATAACTCTGCTTGAGGTTGATTGACGTGTCATAGAGATTCTCGGAAGTGGAATATGACTCATAGATATTGAGGATGCGCGATACGTGATAGAAAAGCATCAGTCGTGACTTGTAGGCTTCCTCCCTGGCTTGCGTGATGGCAGGCAGAATGCTGAAACTGGGACTTTTGGTCATAAGCTTCTCCATCAGTAGCATGACTTGTTCAAACTTACGAGGTATGTCTATCACGTCTCCCCCCTTGGAGTCATAGCCAGGTACAGCCTTCATGAGCATCAGGACGAGGAACGGGACGTTAATTTCGGCTCAGTAGATATTTTCCGTGGCAATCCACAGCACT
>JAZLKL010000065.1:0-17920 GCA_045597585.1 Bacteroidaceae bacterium
TCGATAGTGGATGTCAGGGTGGTTCGCTCGCCGGATGAGCGTCTGAGCAAGGAGGCGGAACGCGAGGTGAAGATAATGCCTAAATGGAAGCCTGCGCGACAGGGTAACAAAACGGTACGGTCACGCTTCAACCTGCCGGTATTGTTTAGGTTGAACTAAAAAAGAGAGACTCTCCCACCCTCCCTTTGGGGAGGGAGCTGCAAATCCTCGTAAAGCCCCTCTGTAATAATTGGCTGGCGCGAAGCCATTTTTCACTATTCACTAGCGCGTAGCGCGATAAAGGCACGAGGTCTTATGTAACCGATTCACCCTCGCTCAGCGTGTCTTTAGGCCGATGCTACGCTCGAAGGGCAGAAAAAGGGATACGGGAGGGGGCTTTTTTTCTTGTTTATTTGTTATTTTCCAAAAAAATGTGTAACTTTGCACCCAGAATGGGGTAAGACATGATTTAACGTCGTTGTTTTACCCCGTTCCGATTTAAATACACGTGAGTATAATCAGAAGTAACATAAACATTTAGGTTAATGAAAACAAGACAATTCTACCTATCTTTGGCAGCCGGAGTGCTGCTGATGGCATCGTGCAGTCAGGAAGAGCTGACAGAGAACCTGAGCATGGGAGATGGCCTCGCTAAGGCTACCACCCAGAGTTTTACATCTTTTGACGTGGAGGACGAGACACGCTCCGTCGTGGATCCCTCTACCACTCCCATCGCCTTTAAGTGGGCATCGGGCGACAAGCTGGCTATCTACAGCAAAACGGGAAGCGGCTTGACTAACTTCGACCTCATCGACGGCATCAACTCTGAGAAGGCTATCTTCAAGGCTAACGGCTTCTCGCTGACAGAGGGGGCGCAGTACTATGCCTTCACACCCTACGACGGCAACCAGACGGACAAGACGAAGATTGCCTTTAACTACAATGTACAGTTACAGTTCGGCAATGGTGGATACGAACGTCTGGGCGATAAGGACTTCCAGTACAGCGAGGCCACCATGGCCACGTCGGAAGACCCCAACCAACTCACGGAGTTCGTCCTCAAGCACCTGGGTGCCATATGTCGCTTCCAGCTCACCGTACCCGAGACATGCGATCTCAAAGAATTCACGCTCAGCGGCAGGGCGCTGGCCAGCAAGGGATATTTCAACATCACCACTGGCGTTCGCACCTACGTAGCTGAGACAGAAGGTGCGATCTCGGTTAAGCTGGGTCCATCGGTCTATGGTGGCTTGCTCGTGACAGCAGGCACGGTATTGACCATCTACATGATGGTTCCCCAGCAGGACCTCAGCACCTGTCCCAATCTGACCGCCACGCTCACCACCAAGGACAGCAAGAGCTACAGAGCTAAGCTCACCGGCAAGAACATCGTGGGTGGCAAGGCTTATTCGTGGAAAGCCAGTCCCCTTCCCACCTTACAGGGACACGAATACGTGGAAATAGGTGGCAAGAAATGGGCTACCATGAACGTCGGCGCTACCACGGAGGCTGGCAGCTATGCCACCTGTGCGGGTCATTTCTTTGCCTGGGGCGACATCACTCCACGCTACTCAAGCACGGGTATCAGTTGGTCGGGCAACAAGGCCACACTCTCAGATTTTAGCAAGCCTTATGACAACAGCTCTTCACTCACTTACACGGGCAACACGCTCAATGCAGCCCATGATGCTGTAACTAGCAACCCCTATTGGGGCTCGGGATGGCACACACCCACAAAGCAGGATTACCTAGATCTTTACGCAGCTTGTGGTGGTACTGGTGACCGTATGACCATCTCTAAAATCAACAATTCTAACCCCACAGGTGGTATCTATGCGATACCCGTTGATCAGACATTCCTCAGTGAATACACGGGCGTGGCAGGTATTCTTTTCGTGGACAAGACTGATACTTACAAGCGAGTATTCTTCCCTGCCACTGGCTACGTGTTCGGCACGACGCACAACGATGGCGGTTCGAATAATAGCTTATACTGGACTTCTACGCTCAGCACGAGCAGTCCCAACTTCGCCTACTGTCTGCAATTCGGCTCGCTGAACGCCTACCCATCTATTTCCAAAGGTTATTACTATGGTCACGTGGTAAGACCGGTGGCAGACTAATTCTAAGCGCCATAATTTTAAATTAAGAATTAAGAGAGAAGAGAGAAGAATTGGCTGCGCGATGATTTGATTTAACCAAAAATTCCAAAAATTTCAAAAACTTTGCGTCTTTGCGTTCCACCAAAACACATTATGACGAGAAAAAAGTTTTTGTGAATTTTTGGAATTTTTGGTTCTATAAAAAACTTTGCGTCTTTGCGTTCCACCAAAACACTGCGCCAGCCAATTCTTCTCTCTTCTCTCTTAATTCTTCATTAAGATGTATTCACCCATCTTACTCCCCCTCGGGGGTTGGGGGGGCTGTGGGCTGCTTCTCTTCTCTCTTTTTTATGTTTCACGACATGTATGATGCAAAAAAATGCCTCTGGCTTTTGTACATTCAGTTATATTTCCTATATTTGCATAGGGAAAAGAAAAATAATCCCCATAAACCTATCCAACTCTTCCAACCAAAAGGTAATACCAATGCTAACTATCGCTAAGCCACACATTCGTGATGGCTTAGTTGCGTTTTATTCAGTTCATAGTTTATTAACTAAATTAGCGAATGTGCCTTTTTGCCCGTTTTATTTGGTGGTTTAGCATAAAATGCCTACTTTTCATCTTACAAACGTATCGTCTTTAACTCCTTTAACTTCTTTAACTCCTTTAACTTCCATAAGGTGGGAAAGTTTAGCAAAACATGCTCAACAGCATAAAAAGCAGCATAATTTTATTGTCGAAAGAACAAAATTTCGGGGTGTTTACTTTTGTTTACTAATTTTTTTGGCAGAAAAAAGTCAAAATCATAACTTTGCAGCACCAAAACGGTCATACCACCTCACACATTCTCAGCATACAATTTCCCGATTATATAACTCACTAATAATTGAAGATTATGAAACAGAAACATGTAGTTCTGGGAATCATCTCCCTCCTGTTAAGCGGATGCCAATCGGCAATGAGCATCGCAAATGAAGACGGCAAGCTCAATATGGCAGAGATCATAAAACTGCCCGAAATCAAGCGTGACCGCTCACACATACAGTACGTCGATGCACCCAACGGACCCCTGATGAAGTTCGACGGCAACCACCATCTCACCAATCCCGAGGAGGTAAGCTATTTCCTGGATTATGCAAAACTCATCAAAGTCATTCAGTTGGAAAAGTCTCCACTCTCTGTAGAAAATGACATTCAATGGATAGTAGACGTGACGCAAGATGGCGACATGCTCTTCATCAACTACTCTGAAACTTTTGTCAACATAAGAAGATCGGCGATCTATGACACAAACGGAAAGCTGATTGCCCAGTTAGAGGGTGCCATCAAGCATGTCAATAAGGAAGCCAAGGAAATCATCTGCTACATCGAAGATGATTTAGTACAGTATAATAATGCCAACTGGTATAATTCTAAATATAAAATCTACTCATATAAGGGAGAGCTTATCTGCAACGCCAAGTATGCAGCACGTAGCGAGCAAGCTTTCTACAGACCCAACTTTTTAGAAAGCAAACCATATTACGAGTTCATGGATAAATATTACGTCTTCTGCGACAAGGACAATAACAACAAGCTGAAGTTCACCCATAGTGGCAATGGCTCATCATCAAGTTCAGGAAACGGAGACTGCAGGCTATTCGTCGAGGATGGTGACACGTGCTGGTCGATAACGGAGCACGGTGCTGTGGCCACCACCGTGCTTCGTGGCAGAATGGATGAGCGAGCCAGGAAATACGACCGCGACATTGCCTTGACAACACTCCCATGCCTTGCCCTTGCCCACATCCAAAGCAACATTCATACGCCAAACTTCGACTACTACTTCTGGGAGACCCCTCAGCATTATGCCGATCCAGAGAAACTCAATCAGATGGGTGAATGGACTCAATTTGGCAATCGTGAAGGAACATGGTTTCATGGACGCAATCGTGAAGGAAAGAAATATCTACACGAGGACTGCATGCAGATCTTCGACAGGAAGTCGGGCAAGATCGTATATTACAGCACCATGAAGTCAGCAAAAAAATATCCCCGAACCTTCATGGAGAGCATGAGCGATAGAGTAAGAAGAACAATAAGTATGAATGCCATGGACGACGGAAAAATATGGTCACAATCCCATAGACCTATCTTCATGAAGGACGCTTGTGCAAAAGCCATGAGAGAAGAAAAACAAGGCGAAATCTCGTATCCTACTGACAAGGAAATAGAGATGGTACATAAATTCAAGCTCGATGGAGGTCCAATACTCTTCATCATGGAAATGGGTACCGAGAACATTGCCAGGAAGAACTTCTATGACTTCTACAAGAAGAAGGGACTCACAGAAGCCGAGATCCAGGAGATGGAAAAACAACTGAACGACAAACTCAAGGAAAAGGAAGACTACGAAATTCTTGACCTTTGATCACACATTTTCAGCTTGGATTATCATGCAGTTTGCTCCATGGTAATCCAAGCTGAAGTTTGAACTTTGCAACAGATTTAAACACACATATTTTGTTCCCTCGCGACGTAACAATTGCCACGTCACGAGAATGCAAAATCTGCAAGGGTTATGGCAATAAAAAGTAAAATCTATCAAAGTACTTTTCAGCCAGGAATAAATTTACAGAATCTCGCTTTAGCCGAAGGCAAAAACACTCATGATAACCACCAACGAGCTTGGAGTCAGCATAGCATCTTCACTATGACAATCATGCAGCTTGAACAAGCTGTTAAAGGAAAAATCAGATATGAGATTCACTTACCTACCCCTAAAACTCACAGGCTTTGGGTGTCCAGGCATTGAAGAAGCGGAGCACTTTTTCTTTGCTGTAGCCATTACCCTCTTCCAGGAAACTGGAGTCCTGGGTATGGATGACCTTGCCCTCAGCATCGAGTACGACAAAGACAGGGAAGCCAAAGCGGACGGGATTGCCTAAACGCTTGAGCATGGCGGGCGTGTGAATGCTCTGTTCTGAGGCACGGCGGGAATAGTTGACGTGGATAAGCACAAAACTTTCATCCAACACCTTGCTGATACCCTCGTCGCTCGTAACGAACTGGGCAAAGCGAAGACACCATGAGCACCAGTTGCCACCCAACTGACACACCACATACTTGCCCGACGACTTCGCCTTCTGCAAAGCCTCGTCAATCTGAGCCATCGGGTCGAGCGTCTCGTCATACACCTTCTGCACAGGCGTCTGCGCCATAAGGTGCATCGAAAACATCAAGAACAAGAAGAAAATACCTTTTTTCATAAGCTAATCGTACGATATATTGCATTCATATCCACATTCACCCTCATTGAACCTTCTCAAACTTATAGCCTAAAGCCTTCAGTTCGATGGCAGCCCCAAGCTTGTAGAGCACAAGCACGCTGCTTGCATAGACATGAAAGGCAAGCGCGCTCTGCGGTTCTATCTGCTCGTGACGAATCCTGGAGAGTGTCTGCTGTGCGCAGCTCTGCACCACCTTCTCCATACGGTCGAAGGCTTCGTCCTTGAGCATGAGAATCTCACCACGCACCACCTCGTCCATATAGTCGAAGCCACGCTTGTTGCGGATGTGCTCATAGAGGTTGGGCACCTTGCCGTATATCTCCCAGTCATCGTCCCAGTAACGAGCCACAGCCATGCCCAGATACATGGCCCAGCCCAACGACACAGAGGGATAGGCCGCAATCTCCTTCACGGCATCCGCCACATACGACTGCCCTATCTCCTGCCACTTGTCCGTAATGTCGGGCGACTCCAGCAACTGCCCGTCAAGCAGTTCCATGGACGTCAGCATGCGCAGTAGATGCTGCATCAACTCACTCTCGTACTTCTCTACAAATTCCTGTTGTTCCATATTTTTTATTCACTATCTAACTTACTGATTGCCTTCCACATGGAATACCTTGCCTCGGGGTTAAGCGCCTCCAGTTGATGGAAGATGCGATTCATGTCACTACGCCGCGTCACCTCCTCATACGGGCAGGGTTTCTTCTGTTTCTCAAACCCCTCCTGCACAGCCACCTCCTTGATCCATGCCTCGTGCACCAGGCACAGGGGACGAATGACCTGCAGGTGGTAATGCTCCATCTGCAACTTGGGCTGCATGGTACCAGTATTGCCCTCGAAGGTGACATTCATGAGCCAGGTGGTAAGGATATCGTCCTGATGATGCCCCAGCGCCACCTTGTTGAAACCGTGCGACTCAGCAAACTGAAAGAGCGTCTTGCGACGATTCCACGCACAGAGAAAGCACTTGGTCTTACGTGCATCCGTACTCTCGTCAAAACGACTGTGCAGCAGATGCAGCTTCACCCCCAGTTCGGCACAGAAGCGTTCCAGATAGCTTCTGTCGGTTTCATAGGGGATGTTGTCCATCAACACATGAGCCGCCTCCACCTCTATCTTCGGACGGTAGATACGTGAGCGCCTTGCCATCAGCCGACAGAGTTCCAGGGAGTCCTTTCCCCCTGACAAAGCCAGCAGGATGCGGTCGCCATCCTCCAGCAGGCGGTAATCCACACACGCCCGGTTAAAACTACGTTGTATGCGCTCCTCCGTATTCATCTACCTAAGCAAGTGAACAATCTAACAAAGCATCATTCTGATCACTTATCTACCCTCACCTTCTTGCCACGATGGATATAGATGCCACCGGGCAACTTACTTGCATCGACACCCATATTCACACCTTGCAGGTTATAGTAGGGAGCAGGCTGACTGTCGTCTGTCACGAGCACGTCGATAGCCGTTGCTTCTGCCTTGGTTAGCAGACGGAAGAGGTTGGGCGTGGTCTTGTTGCTGAAAATCTGCGAACCAGCCGTATGCTTGTCCAGGTTGACGTAATTATTGCCCTTCCATACACAGCGCAGGTAGGTCTCACGCTCCTTGTTGACCTGTTCAAACTGAATCCAGGCATCCACACGTCCGGCCGAAGTGGCAGCGGTGATGTCCCAATCGTTGGCCGAACTCTTCTGCATATAGACCTTGTTGGTATAGAGCGTGTAGTAGTTGCGGAAGCCTGCCACAGCCGTGGGCTTGAACAGGTAGGCAGCCCCGATGTTGTCGGCATCCAGTTCCTGCAACTCATACAGCTTCTTCGTGGCATTGTAGCAGAGGTACAAACCCGAAGACACATCCTGGATGAGATAGGTAGAGCCTGAGGTGATGCGGGTGCACTCCGTCTCGGTGGGCGCGTCAACCATGCCGCTGGTAATGATGTTGATGTCGCTGGCCGAGGCATAGGCATTGCCGTTGACCTCGCTCTTGGCAGTGAACATCAGATAACGACCTTCCACAGGCTTGGCGAAACTGACCTTCTGCGTGGACGAGGTCTTGGCAAACGAACCCGTAGCCACGGGCTGTCCCCAGATGTATGGACTTGAGCTGACATACACCTCATACTCCTTGACCATACCGTTCTCGCTGCCGTCACTACGTCCGGTATAGGTAAAGCCGGTCATCTCGTAGGTCTTACCCATATCGATGACGAGCTGATGAGGATAAGCAGGCGTAGAACCACTGTACTCCGTATGCCAGAAGGTGGACAGATTGCCATCGAACACCTTGGTAGCCTCGTTGCCACCATGCTGACTGTCAAAGCTCAGTATCTTCCAGGCAGAACGATTGACGAACACGCCAAACGAATAGCTGGTGACTGCGCTTTTATAGAGTGCGTCAGCCTCGCAGTAGCACATCACGGTGCCTCCGTTGTTCAGGGCAAAGGCAGCGGTATAGGGCAGGTAGCTATCTCCCCCATCGAGGCTATAGAATATGCTGGCACCCTGTGTCTGGGTGGATAGTGTGATCTTACCCGTGCTCTCGTTGCGCACACAGCTTACGGGCTGACAGATGGGCATATCCACACGTGCCTTGCTGCACAAAGCGTCGATAGTCTGCTCTGCCACGTCGGAGAGCTGACTGCCATCGAGGGGCATAAGGAAGTAGCGGAACTCAGTCTTGCTTGCCTTGAGCTCATACTTGTCGAGCACTTCAGGACCACAGCTTGCATTACCCAATCCACGGGTGCGGGCATCGAGCGACACAATGGTGGGAGCACATGACTTGAACTCATAGCTATGCTTGACTCGCGAACCACCATTGGTATAATTATCCTCTGCACGGAAATGCACGGCCGAGGCTGCCATCTGGTCGGGAGCCACAAAGAGCATTCCCTCGCCCTTGTCGTTGGTCAGCGCCATCCAGCGCACCTCCTGCTTGGTGCCGTGCTCCTGGGGCATAATGTAGTTCTCATACTGATCCTTGACGGTACTCTGATAGATGCCTGGCAGACAGCTCTCCTTGCGGTCACGGTAGTTATCCCACGGACCACGACCAAACCATGTGAGGTTCTCCATGGCCGAGGGCATCTCGGTGCGCAGTCCTATCTTGGGAAGGATGGCACCCTCGGTGGCAGGAAGGATAATGGTATTGGCCATGATGACACCATCGGCACATACCTTGAAGAGATGCTGCACGGTGAACTTATCGCCGCTCTTGGAGGTGGTATAGGTGTCCGTGATGCTCACATCCACCGTCTTGCCGTCCTCGCTCTGCGTGTATGCGATGCTGTTGACCTTGACATTGAGCTTGACGAGTCCCATATTGTCCCAGGTACTGGTCTTCTGTCCGTCGTTGTCGGTAGGCAGACGGAAGAGGTTGAGCGCAAGAGGCTTGTCGATGAGGGTGGTCAAGCCCATCTTGTAGGAACTCAGCGTGCCTGATGTCTTGCTGAACTGAGCGGTGAACGACTCGCCTTTGACCGTGATGACCGAAGCGGTGGACGTTACACTCAGCTCACCCTCGCCGGATGCCTTGTACATGGGCTTGCTTGCCACGTTGATGGGTAGCTTCTCGTTGGCCACCACATAGCCAGCGTCTGCCCACAGGGTGCTTTGCTTCAAAGAGGCATCAAACTCAATGAAATACTCTCTCGCAGGGTCCATGACTTCTGGCACGTTGACACTTACCGTGATACTATCGCCGGCGTTCACCACATCGGCAATCGTGCCCGAGCCCACCATCCTGTTCTCCTCATAGACGGTATAGTTGAGATTCAAGTATTCTGAGCTTTCAAAGGCCAGTTTGTTCTTTAGCAGAACAGCCACCTTGCCGTTCTGCACCGCTTTGTCGGGGTTAGCCTTTATCTTGAATTCAACTGGCTGGTATATCTTCTTCACGTTGTAGGTCTTGGCCGTCCACGAAAGGTCGGGCTGCACGATGCCATTGATGCAGAAGTTGCCACTGTTGGGATTGTCACCAAAGTCGCCACCGTATGCCCAGTACTGCTTGCCGTTGCTGCTCTTGGTCAGGATGCCCTGATCCTTGAAGTCCCAGATAAACTCACCTGTCAGGGCAGGATATTTCTCGTAGAGGTTGAAATAATCACGCTGGTTGCCCATCGAGTTGCCCATCGAATGACTGTTCTCGCACACGATGTAGGGCTTGCCCTGCTGAGCCATCCACTCCACCGTGCCCGTACTGGGATACATGTTGCTGTTCACGTCGGCATAACTGCTGTTGCCCTCGTAGTGCACCAGACGAGTCTTGTCGAGGTTCTTGATGCTGTCGCGAGCCGATGCGAAGTTATTACCGCCACCCGACTCGTTGCCCAGCGACCACATGAAGATACAGGGGAAATTGCGATACCAGCGCACATGGTTGGCCGAACGCTCACTCATGGCCTTGCGGAACACCTCTACGCTCGACAGTCCGGTATTGGCATGGCACTCCACGTTGGCCTCTGCCAGGACGTAGATGCCATACTTATTACAAAGCTCGTAGAAGACAGGGTCGTTGGGATAGTGACTGGTACGAACGGCATTGATGTTGAGGCGCTTCATGCAAATGATGTCCTGCTCTATCTCCTCGTCGGTGATAGCACGACCGTTGACAGGACTGATGTCATGACGATCGACGCCATGGAACACCATGCGCCTTCCGTTGATGAGCAAGGCACCATCCTTGCGCACGCTCACCTCACGGAACCCCACCTTCTGCGTGCGCTCGTCGAGGGTATTACCCTTGCTGTCCTTCAAGGTGATGCAAAGGTCGTAGAGGTTGGGCGTCTCGGCACTCCACAGACGAGGAGCCTGCACGTCGAGTGCCACGTTGACCTTCTTCATCTGTGTCACCTCGGTCTCATTCTCTGCCACCACCTTGGCGCCGTCCATAATGCGCACCCGCAATGTGGCACCGCTCACGCTGGCACCCTGCAGACGAGCCTCCACATTGGCCTTGGCATTGACGAAGTTGTCGTCAAGGTCGGTAGTGAAGAAGTAGTCGCGAATCTGCGTCTTGGGTGCCGACCACAGCATGCAATGGCGCTGTATGCCGGTAAGTCGCCAATAGTCCTGGCACTCCAGGAACGATCCACCGGTAAAGCGATACACCTGCAAGGCGATGACGTTCTCACCCTCTTTCAGGTAATCGGTGATGCGAAACTCGCTGGGGGTGTAGGAGTCCTCGCTATATCCCATGCGCTTACCATTGATCCAGAGATAGTAGCCGTGACCCACGCCGTTGAAGCGAACATAGACCTCACGATCCTTCCAATCCTCGGGAACGGTGAACTTACGTCGATAGGTTCCCACAGGGTTGGTCATGGCATCCTTGTAGGTGAACCATCCTGGACGGCCAGCCATGATGCTATAGGTCTTGTCATCGTAGCTGAATGGATAGCCCACATTGACGTAGAGGGGCTTATCCCAGCTCTTCTTGTTGTTCAGACCAAACACCTGCCAGCTGCTGGGCACGGTGATGTCATCCCAGGCAGCATCGTTGAACGACTCGGCACACCACTCGGTCTTGGCCGATGTGGGAGTACCCGTCCACTTGAACTTCCACGTTCCGTCGAGCGAGAGCGAGTAGCCCTCTGGCACGGCAAGTGCATGTGCAAGTTCACGATTCACACTTGTAACCTTTATATCGTCCCACTCATTACCCGTCTGGGCTAAGGCACTCAAGCCTCCCAAAAACGAGAATGCTGTCAGCAGACACAGTTTCTTACATCTCATGGTAAACATTATTATATCCTAGTATTACGATTTTTATATCTTAGTATTCTGATTTGCGTTCATGAAAGCCCCCTAATGGATGCAATGACTCGGAAAGCCCCCTCGCCCTACCGTAAAGCGTGGTTGGCTGCAAAGATTTTCCGGGTGCAAATTTACAAAAAAACAACGACATATTTGCATTCTACACAAAAGAACTTCATTAAAGAACCAAAAAGAAAGGGTACACTCACGTGCACCCTTTCCAATCAACATCTTACAAATTGATTAGCAGTATCTCATTTTGAAAAACAAGCAGAGTACATGCTAAACCAAATAAACATTATCGTATGAAGATTCTTTTATTTACTTAATCATAACCTTGCTGACAACCACGTTGCCCTTGCTGTCGGTAGTCTTGATGATGTTGATACCCTTGACGGGCTTAGCCATCTCCACACCGTTAACAGAGTAGAACTTGGTGCTTGCAGCGTTGCCGCTTACAGCAGCAATGGCAGTACTGATCTCCTTGGGCTCATTGGTACCTACGTATTCCAGACTCCAGTCATCAAACATCAGAGAGTCCCAAGAAGGAGCGAAGGTCTTCTTGCTCAAACCGATGGTAACCTCCTTCTGGCCTTCCTCTACCTTGAAGACAAGCATGTTCTGGTACATACCCTCGTCGAAGCAAGCGCGAGATGAAGGCATATTGCCGGGGAAGTAGTAGGTAACGCCATCAATCTCAACCTGGCTGATGTTCTGTCCTTCCTCATCGGGAATTACATTATCCTCCTCGGTCATCATGAAGTCGAGCACATCGTGAAGCTTGGTGCTGTATTCGCCAGCATAGAGAGTAGCCTCAGAGATAGGATTATCTACATAGTCGTTGCCATAGCCCTGACGATTGTAACCTACCACGCGAAGCTTATAGTAACCGGGAGCAAGACCCTTGATGGTCTGGTTGATCTCCACACCAGTACTCCAGTTTACGTTGAAGTACTCTGCACAGTTCTCATTACAGTTGGGCACGTCGCCATTCCAGCCGAATGCATTGTACTCGTTGCCGTCATAATACTCAGCAGCAAAGTAGCACTCGTAAGAGGGGTTCACGATAACAGCGGTGATGTCCTGGGGCTTCTCCTCAGTAGCGGCATCCATACCGTCAGCCTGAACCATCTGGGTGAACTTCACATCCATCTCGTCGGCGATGGCCTCGATAGCCTCGTCATCAGCGATGGTGTTATTCTGAAGAGCCTCTGCCACGGTTGACAGATAGTCCACATAAGCATTCTTGGCGCTCGACTTAACCTCGTCAAGACGGTACTCAGCAATGAAGTTGTACTTATCGTTCAGCTTTTTGGTAAGTGCCAGGGTAGTCTTAGCCTCGTCAATAGCGTTCTTCAGTACGTCGATAGAAGCGATGCAACCATCAGCGTCGTTGTTATCGATAGCGGTGTTGGCCTTTGTCTTGGCAGCCTCCACGTCCTTCAGCAACTTAGCGGTAGCCACAGCATCCTCCTCGTTCATCACCTCATCCAGTTCGTCGATAAGCTTCTTCAAGCCATCAGCATAGTCCTTGGCGCTGTTGCCATGGTAGTAGAGGGTGAAGTTGTCGAACAAGCACCAGTCGCCGTTGTCAGAAGACTTCACACCGATGGTCAGGTCGTTAGTCTCTGCGTCGAGCAGATAGAACTCAAGGGTATTGGTGTAGAGGGGAGTCTCACCATCCTCCTCAAATGCGTCGAACCACTGGCGTGCGCCCTCCATACTGTTGGGATAGTACACACCGTCACTATATGAATCGTTGGGATATCCACCTGTACCATCACCAGCAAAGTAGCCAGTCTCGTTAGCCTTGTCGCGTACGTTCCAAAGTTTTACCTCGTTCTCGTTGGCATAGAGTACGGCGTTCACCTCGCTGCGACGCTGGTAACCCTGTACGGTGAGGGTGTAGCGTCCCTTAGGCATAGCCTTGAGGGTCTGACGCACGTTGAAGCTCTTCTGGAAGTATTCAATCTCGCTGAAGTTATATCCAGGAGTTACCTTTTGGCCATTGTACTCATAATCCCATCCGTCAGCATTTTCGTCGAAGTTGGGGTTGACAAGCATCGAAGTCAGGTCTGAGTTGGGCTTGATAGCAGCATTAAGGTAGTTGGCAATCATGGTTGCAATCTTATCCTTAGCAGCAGCTACCTCAGCGGGTGTCTTATATACACGGTTCACCCAGTTGTTGCGCAGCACAACCTCCTCAGCCTCAATCATACCTATGATGGTCTCATCGCCATCCAACGTAGCCTTACGCTCTGTGGTGTAGCCAAACAGTTCATAGAGTGCATTGTATGCGTTGTAGAGAGCGGTGATGGCCTCTGCCTCTGCCTTACCTGCAGTTGCATCCTCAATGGTCTGCGAAATCTCGTCGGCAATAGCGCTGCAAGTGCTCTCCATGGCACCATCCTCTACGTCATAGTCGAGGAGTGCGCCCGAGAGGCTGTTGAACTTATTCTCTGCGCTACGCATAGCAGTATAGTCAGCCTGTGAGTCCGAAAGGGCTTCCACGGCCTCGTTCAGCTTGTTCATAGCCTCTGTATATTCCTCGTCGGTGGCAGCCTCCTTAGCCATGACAGCCTCGGCAGCCTGCAAGGTGATCACATAGCTGTCCTTAACTGCGGTGTTAGCCTCGATTATATCGAAGTCATCCTCGGGGAACTTGCTGTAGGCAGACTTGATAGCGTTCTGCAACTGCAAACCAGCTGCGCTCAAGGTAGTCTTACCAATGCTGTAGAGCTTGAAGTTATCCACAGCTACCCAGTTGGCGTTGGTAGAAGCATCTACATGGAAACCTATCTCGGTGAGGGTCTTGCCATCAGACATAAACTCGATGACATAGTGCTTGGGCGAGTTGTTGGCAGTAGCCACAGCCACCTCATACTTGGTGTTGTTGTTTACATAAAGTGTAACGCCGCTTGCCACTACACTACCGTCAGACTGCTGACAGGCAATAGCATCGGCCTCTACACGGAAGAGTCCTTCGGGAAGGCTTACACGCTGGTAGATGCCATACTCCTTGCCCAGTACGCTACCTGAATTAATCCACTTCTCGCAGAAGCTGGTAAGCTCAGATACCTTCTCGATAGCCTCGCCAGCCTCATAAGAGATATAAGAAGAACCGCTGTAAGGTGTACCATTGGGGTCGTGAGTCATACCGCCGATGTTCTCCCAACCATTCACATCGTCATCGAAGCTGGGGTTCTGCAACAGGTTCTCTGTCAAGTCGAGAGGATCCTCGGGAGTAGGATCATAGCCACCGCCCTGCATCTGAGCCTCCAGCACGGCAGCCTTCAGCTTGTTCAGTGCCTCGGTCAACTCCTCCACGGTAGCCTCTGAATTATTATAGAGAGCGGTGTACTCAGTCAGGTCGATTGAGGGGAAGTCCTCTGCCTCGTACAGTACCTCATAGAGCTGGCAACGTACGTTATACACGCTTACCATATCGGCAGGCACGAAGGTCCATACCACATTGGCACCATCCTCGGGATTGGCATTGCAGATAACGTCCCATGTCTCGCCGTTGGTACCCATGAAGGTACCTTCCTCCTCCAGTTCGGGGAATCCGGTCAGCGACAAGGTGTAGCCACCCTCAGCCTCGGTGATGTTCCACTTACGGCCACCCTGGCCTTCCCAACCCATATCAACGAACATGTAGGGATGGTCGCCACCTGTGGGTGCAAAGGTGTACTTGCCAGCATGCTCACCGCTGGCAGTCTTAATGCTCCAAGAGCCATCCGACTGCTCCTCCAGCTTAAAGGTCAGAGCCTTAGAAGGATCTTCCACAAGGATACATGATGTAGCCCAGGCAGCGCTGATCCTACCACTAGCAAGGCAGGCACCTTCTGCTACATTATAAACAATAACTTCTGCGCCATTGGTAGGGGCAATACCTACTTCGAACGGATCGACAGGTAATTCCCATTTTCCATCAGCTGTTGCGTTTGTCACTCCAGCAAAGGTCATGGCTGCAGTAAGCGCATAGTGTAGAGCTTTGTTTCTCATACAAAATAGTTTGGTTAAATGTTTGGATTAAATATTATATTTTGGTTACTTATTATTTGCTTAATTATTACAAGGTTAGAATTCTCGTCCTATCTCTGGGGTGTTTTTGCATCCCACATTTTCGATGCAAATTTAATGTATTTTTCAAGAACACGCAAATAAATTCAAAAATATTTCTCACAAACGTGTCATTTTTGGGGGGTGGGGGTCAACAAGTTAACGGGTTTGGGGGTCAACAAGTCAACAAGGTTTTGGGGTCAACGAGTCAACAAGTTTCTGGTAAGTCAATAAGCCAGGAAACTCCGGAAACCGAAAACCGACCAGATGGTCCCCCCGGATTATCCGTAATCTCCGGAATCTCCGGGCCTATACCACTTAATTATCCATTGTCAATTAAGCATTGTGCATTCCTCCCACCTTCACCCAGGTTTCACTCAGTTGGCTTACGTCTTGCCTACGTAAAAACACGTAAGCCAGACGTAAGCCAACTGAGTGCACATAGAGTGCAACTTGGAGGAAGTCTTACCTGCCATGAAGCAGTTGCCAGTGGACGATACTGACACCAACAAAACTCACATGAAGAAAAAGTGCATACAACGCCCTCTCTCTTCCGTGCAACTTTTCAACAAACCTTTTACAATCACAAAACCACCATCGTTTCGATGCAAAATTCCGCATTTTTTTCCACAAAACGTAACTCAAATTTTATTATAAACGATTATATGGTTTTTCTTTTGTACATTTTATCATTTATTTATATATTTGCAGTCAATAAGAAAGCGGACAAGGTCATAGCCGTGGTATTTGCTTTACCATTGCTAAAACAATTTTGAACGCTTCCTTGATTCTGAAACAAAAAAACAACTATCCCCATACAAACAGGACGGGAATATCGAAAAGCCAAAATCAACTTAAAACTATACTTAAAAATGAAGAAACTATTCACAGCTTGTATGCTCATGCTTGCATCAATGGCAGCACATGCCATCGACCACAAGGGCATTACCACAAACCAAATCGTACAAGGTAACTTCACCCTCATCCAAAACGGAAAACCCACACCCATCTATTACAGTCAGGATGACGACAAAGGCGTAATACGTGCCATAGAGAACCTGTGCACAGACTTCTCGCTGGTGTGCGGAAAACAACCCGAGACCCTCACCTCGACCGACAAGAAGGCGAATGCCATCCTCGTGGGTACGATGAACAGTCCTGTCATCAAGGACCTCGTAAAGAAGAAACTCATCAACATAAACGACCTGAAGGGTAAGCGTGAGAAGTACATCATGACCACCCTCGCCCACCCCACCGACAACATTGACGAGGCGCTCGTCATCGTGGGTAGCGACAAGCGTGGTACCATATACGGCGTGTATGAGCTCTCCGAGCAGATTGGCGTATCGCCCTGGTACTACTGGGCAGATGCTCCCGTGCAATGCCAGCAAAACGTGTCTATGCAGAAAGGCACCTACACGGCGGGCGAACCTGCCGTGACCTACCGAGGCATCTTCCTCAACGATGAGGCTCCCTGCCTCACCACATGGGTGAAGAACACCTTCAAGACCGATTTCGGCGGACGTGCCTTCTACGAGCATGTGTTCGAACTGTTGCTCCGTCTGCGTGCCAACTTCATGTGGCCTGCCATGTGGGGATGGGCTTTCTATGCCGACGACCCACAGAACAGCGACCTGGCCAACGAGATGGGCATCATCATGGGTACCAGTCACCACGAACCCATGGCACGCAACCACCAGGAGTATGTGCGAAGCCGCAACCAGTACGGCGCATGGGACTATACCACCAACAAGGAGGGACTCGACCGCTTCTTCCGTGAGGGTATGAAGCGTGCCAAGAACACCGAGGACCTCATCACAATCGGCATGCGTGGCGACGGCGACGCAGCCATGGGCGTGAAGGAGGGCGATGCCAACCAGACGGAATACATCAAGAACAGCATCTCGCTGCTCGAGAACATCATCAACAACCAGCGCCGCATCATCAAGGAGGAGACTGGTCGCCCCGCCAAGGAGCGTCCTCAGGTATGGGCCTTGTACAAGGAGGTGCAGACCTACTACGACATGGGACTCAAGGTGCCCGACGACGTGACCATCCTCATCTCGGACGACAACTGGGGCGATGTGCGCCATCTGCCCAATGCCGAAGAGCGCAAGCGCAGCGGTGGGTGGGGTATGTACTACCACGGGGACTATGTGGGTGCTCCCCGCAACAGCAAGTGGCTGAACGTCACTCCCATACAGAACCTCTGGGAGCAGATGAGCCTTACCTACCAGTATGGCGTGGACAAGCTGTGGGTGCTCAACGTGGGCGACCTCAAGCCTATGGAATACCCCATCACGCTCTTCCTCAACATGGCATGGAACCCCACCCGCTACACAGCCGAGAACCTGCTGGAGCATCCCAAGGAGTTCTGCATGCAGCAGTTTGGTGACCTCTACCAGAGCGAGGATGCCCTCGTTAACCAGCAGGCCAAGGAGGCTGCCCGCATACTGAACCTCTACAGCAAATACAACGGTCGCGTGACAGCCGAAATGCTCGACCGCAACACTTACAACCTGCAGTCGGGCGAATGGACCAAGGTGGTCATGGAATACAAGAGTCTGGAGGCTGACGCACTGAGACTCTACAACGAACTGCCCAAGGAGAAGCACGATGCCTACCAGCAGCTCATCCTCTTCCCCGTGCAGGCTATCTGCAACATCTACGAGGTGTACTACGCCCAGGCACAGGACCACAAGGGATATCAGGAACGCCGTGAGGGGGCCAACTACTGGGCAGACAAGTGCGGGCG
>JAZLKL010000066.1:0-7617 GCA_045597585.1 Bacteroidaceae bacterium
AAAAAATATCTGATATATGCGAGTGTAAAGCTTTGTTATTCAGTGTGTTAATAAACTTTTTTACTACAAATAAGCGCTCTGGTTAATTGCTGGTAAAGCTGCTTGTTTAGTAACTTTTTAGACTTTACAAACTACTAGAACAAAGCAAAAGGCGTATAGGCAAAAGAAAAAGAGGGGCTCTTTCGCAAGAAAAGAACTCCTCTTCAACTTTTTTTATGTCAAAGATAAACTTCTACAAAGGATACTCTTCGAAAGCATAGAGCTGGGTAGAGAGGTAACGCTCGCCTGTGTCGGGCAACAAAGCCACGATGCGCTTGCCTGCCAACTCGGGACGCTTAGCCAACTGAAGGGCTGCATAAGCCGACGCACCTGAGGAAATGCCCACGATAAGTCCCTCGTTGAGTGAAAGCTCGCGACCAGTACGCAAGGCATCATCGTTTTCTACGGTGATAATCTCATCCACAACCGAACGGTCGAATGTGGCAGGAACAAAACCTGCACCGATACCCTGAATCTTGTGAGCGCCGGGAGCACCACCGCTCAACACAGGACTGCTGGCAGGCTCAACGGCAACTATGCGGATATTGGGATTCAAAGCTTTCAGAGCACGACCCGTGCCACTGATGGTACCACCCGTACCTACACCTGCAACGAACACGTCAATCTGTCCATCGGTATCTGCCCAGATCTCCTGAGCTGTGGTACGCTCATGGGTAGAGGGGTTGGCAGGATTCTCAAACTGCTGCAGGATGACTGCACCAGGAGTGGTGTCGCGCAAGCGCTCTGCCTCGGCAATGGCACCCTTCATACCCTGAGCTCCAGGAGTAAGCACCAACTTGGCACCTGCTGCCTTCAGCAAGTTCTGACGCTCCTTGCTCATCGTATCGGGCATTACGATAACAGCCTCATAACCCTTCACACGGCTCACCCATGCCAAACCTACACCGGTATTACCACTGGTGGGCTCAATGATTACGCTACCTGCCTTCAGTATGCCCTTGCGCTCAGCATCCTCAATCATGTTGAGGGCAATACGGTCTTTTACGCTACCGCCGGGGTTGAAATACTCCACCTTTGCCACAACCTGAGCCTTTGCCTCATGCTTTGCAGCCAATCTCTTCAACTCCACCAAGGGAGTGTTGCCGACCAACTCGGTCAAGTTCTCGTAAATCTTTGCCATAACAATATGTATTTTTTTAGTTTATTATTTACTTTGTTTCTTAAATCTGCTGCAAAGGTACGCATTATCATGCATAAATTCCAAGAAGGACTCCCTCAAACAGAAAAAACAACTAAAATTAACGCATTGAACAGTACAAATAAACTATCTGGCCGGCTTTTGGCATGCATTATGTGCGCTATTACCTCTTCAGGAAATCTACAATGTCCTTGATAGAGAGTCTGCCATCGCCATTAAAGTCGGTTATGCGTTTGCTGGGTGCCCATTTCTGCAACAAAGACTGCTTGATAGCCTCAAGGTCATCAAGATTTACCTTTCCGTCGCCATCCACATCATTAGCAAGCGAATACGAAGAGTAATAGGTAACGCTTATTGAGGGGAAGTTCATAGGCTTGGTGCGATTGCTGTCCGAGAAGAACTCTACCACATACTTAGTGCCGTTTTTCATTTTGGACAGAACATCACTACCGATCTTCCATTTGGCAGTTCCCTGAGACTTGGCAGGCATTGACGAATAGCCATAGTAACCCGTATAATTTGATGTTCCAATCTTTATTCGGTAATACACATAGCCTGATACGGCAGCATTAGAGTTGTTCGTCAAAGGAAGGTAAATGTAGGGATTACTTGGAGAGATGAAATAGTCACCATCGGTATAAGGCACACGAATAAAAGCAAAACCAGCAGGAATTGACTTAGGAGTCACAAAAACTCTAAACTTGCTAGTGGCACCATAGAAGAGCTTCGTCATGGGAGCCGTAGCCGTAATGGTGGCCCATCCCTCAGCACGTGCAGTTATCACGCCAGTAGCGCTGACGGTTGCCACAGAGGTATTACTTGAAGAGTAGGTTATAGTGCCGTCATAGTCGGCATCATGCAAGATGCTTGCAGTACTACCCAAGACAATATCGGTGGTAGGCAACACCAATTCAGGATCTCTCAAAACCGGATTCTTCACACTCACGGTGAATGTCTTGCTCGTAGCCTTGAAGTAGCTGGTGGCAGCACCGGTTACGGTGATGGTGGTTTTACCTATACCCACACCCTTTACTATACCATTAGCATCGACAGTAGCCACAGAGGTATTGCTCGACTTGTAGGTGCACTTGCCCGTGTACTCCTTGCTGGCAGAGATTTCAAGTACACGACCTAGCTCAACCGTCGTACCCGAGATGCTGAAGTTAATGGAAACTGGCGATGCATTAGTGCCACCGACAACAGTAATCTGAGGTATCTTATAGGTTGTAGGATAATACATGCGCTGCCAGTCGTTGTCGCTGGAACTTGTCTTAGTGCGAACTACTGGATAAATGTTGTATGTACCATTATATTTCAGCACATTGCTGTTGAAAGACAAAAGCTTTGTGGCAGAAAGGTTATAAGCCTGTGCCTTTTGATCGTAGCTACCGATGCTTACATAATAACGCGTTCCGTTGCTCACATTCTCCAGCATCAAACCGTATGTCACGCTATGGTCATAATAACCCACATTCTTAAAACCTGTTTTCGTGAGCGAGATGACAGCGTCTTGTCCCTTCGAACGGTCGATGGTCTTCTGATAGGTTCCGTCAGCAAAAGGAATCTCATAAAGAAGAGCCGTCTGAGGCACATCAGGATCATCACCTTCTGGGTCAGGAACAAGTCCGATGAAAGCTGACTGCGAATCGACATAGGCTGCCTTCTCGCCAGCACCTCCCGTACCACTTCCACCTGGTTTTAGGGCACCAGTACCGCTCAAGGGGAAGTAACCATCGCAGTAACCACTCCAGCCCCAATTGATGGCAAAGCCACCCTTGGATTCATTATAACCATGAATGACAAAGGCATGGCCACCTGTGGTTGACTGACCTCCATACACAATGGGATGTCCGGCGTTCAATTCAGCGTAGATCAAGTCTTCCCAAGCCTGGTCGGTAAAATAGGCACGAGTTTCCATCTTGGCAGACCTACTGTAGCCAAAGTAGTTGGTCAGGCAATAGCCCGCCATTGTAGAACCTGAACCAGAGCCACCCGAACCGCTGGTGTTGTACTTCATCTGCATACCCACACCTATATGGTACATCAAGGTGGCTACGGCAGTCTTGTTCGCGGTCGTGTAACCATTGGTTTCGTACTTGTCGAGCATGTCGTTCCATTTGTAGGTGGTTGCTCCAAAATTAGCCTGAAAGGTCACAGGATATTGGCTACCCGCATAGGTGTAGTTAATAGAATACGAATAGCTGCCCTTTCCCTTGGTGGGATAGCTATAGTACTTCATGGCCTGCGCAGCAGCTGTTGCATTACATCCTGTAACAAACTTAACACTAGGCCCCACCGTGGGAAGGCCATAGTTGAATGGGTCGTCCTGATCCCATTTAGTGGTAATCATATCAGGCACGGTTGTCTTAATCGTGGGAGCCTTACGTCGAACAGAAGCAGATGTGTCTTGCGCAGGATTTTCAATAGCTTGGATAATCTGGTAGCTGTATGCGTTCAGCATGTCCTTCATACCCTCGGGAATACTGTCGATATTGAAAGCACCTTGCTCACTATAGCCTAAAAGCTCGCGGGCATTCTCATCACCACCAATGATGGCAAAACCGCCATTGGGATAGTTGAACACATAGAACAAGGTAGAACCCTTGTCTTCTTGGGTATAGACAAGTTCGGGTTGCTTGTTAACACCCTGCCCGAGTGACGCACGACGTGACGACTGACGCAGTTGAGCAGCCTTCTGCAAAGCGTCCTCAACCGATCTCTTTTGTGCTTTTGCCGAAGTAAGCACAGAACCTAAGAGGAAGGAAAAAAAACATAACTTTTTCATAATGTATTTAGGCACTAATAATTATATTGTTACGATATTTTCTGCAAAGTTACCACTTTATTCACATAAAACACAGCATTTTTACCATTTTTTTCGTTTATAAGAAGAAAAAATAGTATCTTCGCACAGATAAACACCATTTAAATAATGGTTAATGGGTGCTTAAAATTGGTTTTGGCTGATTTTTAATTTGATTGCTTACCTTAATTTTAGACAAATGTATAAAAACCTTTTTCTTAATAGCATACGAACAGCTGCCTGTGGCATTTTGTTCATTTCACATGCGTCATCCCTTCAAGCTCAGCAGATGGAGGATGCACGTACATCAGCCAACCACATGCACATAGGATGGAACCTTGGCAACACTCTCGACTCTAACAGCGGAGACGTATCGAACATGTGGATTGAAAGATGGTCAGGTCGCACTCCTTCTGATTACGAGAAGGCATGGGGACAATCCATCACCACACGCAATCTTATCAAGATGTTCAAGGAAGCAGGTTTCAATGCCATACGAGTACCTGTGACTTGGTATCCCCACTATGGCAATCTGAGCATTAGTAACCTGACATGGAACAAAGCCAACTGGTCAGGCTATAGCATCAATGCCGCATGGATGAAGCGTGTGAAGGAGATTGTGGACTATGTGATAGACGAGGGTATGTATTGCATCCTGAACGTGCACCACGACACAGGCACTTCATCCACGTCCTGGGTGCTTGCCAGTTCAGAAAGCCACCAGCAATACGAGGAGCGCTTCACCACACTATGGACTTCCATTGCCAATGAGTTCAAGGACTATGGAGACCATCTGCTCTTTGAAGGATACAATGAGATGACGGACAAGTACCAGTCGTGGTGCTATGCCTCCATGGGTGCCAAGAACAACTACAATGCCACCGATGCTGCCGATGCCTACAAGGCTGTCAATGACTATGCGCAGAACTTTGTGGATGCTGTACGCGCCACTGGCGGCAACAATGCCCAGCGTAACCTTATCGTCAACACTTACGCTGCCTGCAGCGGTGCCGGATCGTGGAACTCACATCTGCTCGACCCCCTCAAACAAATGGCCAAGCCCAAAGACACCACAGAGGGGCATGTCATCTTCCAGGTGCACAGCTACTGGGATGTATCATCCTACAAGGCAAGTACAAAGACCGACATTGCCAACATGTTCAGCAACCTTAATAAGTACTTGGCTGAGAAGCACAATGCTCCCGTCATCATCGGCGAATGGGGTTCCGACACCGAGGAGAGCAAACGAGGCGCTAATTATGCCACACTCATGGACTCCTTTGCCACTTACTTCGTACAACAGGCCACAAAGTACAACATGCCCACTTTCTACTGGATGGGCTTGAGTGACGGAGCCGACCGCGCCATCCCTCAATGGACAGAACCTGCTATTCGTGATGCCATCATCAAGGGTTACTATGGTGAAGGTGGATATGTAGATGCCATTGAGTGCATACGCAACACACAACCACGTCAGAACAATGCTTCGACAAGTTCTTACAATCTCAGTGGCCAGAGAATTACACCCAACGCCAAGGGCATCGTTATCAGGAATGGGAAAAAGGTAATTCAGATGAAATGACAACAAACAAAAACTAATCGGATAATAAGCACATGAAAAAAAGATTTTTTAGTATTGCCTTGCTGCTATGCTCGGTAATGAATGTCTCGGCGCAAAAAGCGTTGGAGGAAATCAGCAAGGACCCCGGAAAGAGTGGTGGCGTATATTATGCCTACCCTGCACCTACAGAGGCTCAGACGCCTGCACCCAAAGGTTACAAGGCCTTCTATATTAGCCATTATGGACGACATGGCTCGCGCTACATGCTCAACGACATGGACTATATGCGCCCTCTCATGGCGCTGCGTACAGCCAACGAGATGAATGCGCTCACAGCCAAGGGAAAAGACGTGCTGCGCCGCATGGAGGAGATATGGAAGGAAGCAGAGTTTCATGGCGACGAGCTGGCTCCTCTGGGCAAGCGCCAGCACCGTGGCATCGCCGAGCGAATGTATGAGGCATTCCCACACCTGTTTACCAACAAGACTAAGGTGACGGCACGCTCCACCACGTCTATGCGCGTGGCTCTGAGCATGGTGGCCTTCTGTGAGCGACTGAAGGAGTTGAACCCCAAAATGAATCTCGATTGGGAGACAAGTCGCAAGAACATGGCTTACCTCAACTCACACACCCGTCGGTACGACGACCTCAAGCGCAACCCTCAAGGTTGGCAGCGCGAGCACAACCGCTTTTGCGCCCGTGGCATTGATGCCAGCCGTTTCACCTCATCGCTCATCAGCGACACGGCATTCTTCCGCCAGGCACGCGTGTTCCCCAATATGCTGATGAGTCAGCTCTTCGACGTGGCCATCGACCTGCAGGACATGGAGACAGACATTGAGATGTACGACATCTTTACCAACGAGGAACTGTATCAGTACTGGCTCAACGGCAACAGTTGGTTCTATCATTGCGATGCAGATAGTCCCTACAACTTAGGCACAGCGCTCGAGAGCACCGTTCCCCTGCTCCGCAACATCGTGGAAGGTGCCGATGCTGCCATCAAGGGCGAAGGTGATGACGTCACACTCCGCTTTGGTCACGATGGCAATATCATCCCCCTCTGCGCCATTATGCGACTGAAAGGATGCGATGCCAAGGTGGACGACCTTTTCAAGATTGACCTGCAATGGCAGAACTACTTCGTGTCGCCCATGGGCGCCAACGTGCAGCTCATCTTCTACCGCAACAAGGCGAATGATGTCATCGTGAAGCTACTGCACAACGAGCGTGAGACAAGCATCCCCGTGGCCACCGACATGGCTCCATATTATCATTGGAAAGACGTTCGTCAGTTCTTTGAGGCACAGATGAAGAAGCACGACCCCAAGAACGCTGAGACAAAGTAAAAAAACGTCCGTATTTTTCCATATGCCGTGCCCTTCCCGATATCATCCCGATATTAACCCGATATATTCCCGTTACATTCCCGTAGGATTTCAACCCGAAGAAAATGGGTGTTTTGGGATGTCACCCTCTTGGGAGTGTAAAGAAAAAGTTCAAAACCGCAAATTGGCTATTTCCCGATTTGCGGTTTTGTCGTTTATATAAGTTTCTCTTTTATTCAACTTTCGCATGCTTCAGCATTAGGGAGTTAAAGGAGTTAAAGAATTCAAAGGAGTTCAAGACGTTAGATATGCAGGGTGTACACCACAGTGCCTCCAGGAGCAAGACAATCGTCTTTAACTCCTTGATATTCTTTAACTCCCTATACATGCGAAACTTGAATTTTCTTTTATCTTCCTTTTACTTTCACTTTACCATCGCTTTACTTTCACTCACACTTCTTCACGGATTTGTGAACGCACATAGAGCGCTGCGTGAGTGCTGCGTGAAGGAAGACACACATCCCTTGACAGAAAAAGAGGAGGCTGAGCACATGGCCCAGCCTCCAGTTTTATGAAGATAATCCCGGAAGATTACTTGATGCGTGCACCTACAGTGTTGTAAGCCTTACCGTTCTTCACGATAACAACCTTACCATTCTGGAGGAACTTGCCGTCCTTAGCAACTGAGCTGATTGCTGCAATGCCAGTAGCGTCGAAGGGCTCGAAG
>JAZLKL010000067.1:0-16845 GCA_045597585.1 Bacteroidaceae bacterium
CTACGATCCGACTTAGCCCGATGCCATCCTGCTGGCATGGCAGCCCGGTCAGGAAGGTGGCTACTCTGTAGCCGACGTGCTGACCGGCAAGGCTAATCCCTCGGGAAAGCTCACCATGACATGGCCTGTCACCCTGCTCGACGTGCCCTCATCTGCCAACTTCCCCAACGTACGCACAGGTGAGCGTCGTGCCGGCAAGCAGGAGTTCAACGACTACACCATCCACAAGGAAGGCATCAACGTGGGCTATCGCTACTTCAACACCGTGGGCAAGGAGGTGTCTTACCCCTTCGGCTACGGATTGAGCTATACCACATTTGCCTACAGCAAACCTTCTGTCAAGGCTACAAAGGATGGCTTCGTGGCACAGATCACGGTCACCAACACGGGTTCGGTAGCTGGCAAGGAGGCTGTAGAGCTCTATGTATCGGCTCCTGCCGGTGGTTTGGAGAAGCCTGCCCAGGAACTCAAGTCGTTTGCCAAGACACGCGAGCTTAAGCCTGGTGAGAGCCAGACCTTGTCAATGAACGTCACCGCCTACGACCTTGCCTCTTACAACGAGGCTACCCAGAGCTGGGAGACTGCAGCTGGTCGCTATGCCGTGAACTTCGGTGCCAGCGTGGAGGACATCCGCGCCACTGCCACCTACAACCAGGCCAAGATGCAGAAGGTGCAATGCCACGACGTGCTGAAACCAAGCATGGGGGTGGAATAGAAAAAAAAGACTCTCCCCCCCGCCCTCTACTTTTGTCCTACGACGAAAAGTCTAGGGAGGGAGCCTTCAGTTCCTCTTGCTCCCTCTTCCCCATTAGGGTAAGGTGGTTGCATTAAGCGTCACGAGGAATAGGAAGCCCCCGTTCCTTCCCTTTTAGGGGGAGGCAGCTACATTAAGCGTCAGAAAGCCCCCTCCCTAGGGAGGGCGAGGGAGAGTCTTTCTTTGAACAAAATAAACCGATTATGACTTTTGATTTTTACAAGCGAACATATCCTTTCAAGAAGAGCAACCATACTGTAAGAGACAGTATTGCCTATGGTGTCATCATCTGGGCAATACTCTACTTCTTGCAGCCATTCGGCTTTGCTTCCTATCAGGGCAACAAGCTACTTGCATCCGCTTTATTCGGCATAATCACCTTTTTCTGCCACTTTACCTATGTGTGGGCGTTGTTCAAGTTTGTACTCCCCCACGTCAACCCCTGGCGCATCTGGCATACCGGATGCTCCACACTCTGCCTGATAGTAATCATCGCTGTCGGGAATTTTCTTTTGTTCGCCTACCTCTATCAAATCCCATTCTCGTTCGATCTTTTCTTCACATTCCTCTACTGGACGCTGATAATCGGTGTTCTCATGACCGCCCTATCTATCGGCATCCAGTACAACAGAACCTTGAAGGAGAGAATGGAGGAATTGCTGCGCAACACCACAGAAGAGCAGAAGGATGTCACCATAACCATCCATGACACCAGTGTGCGTGGAAACGACCTCCTGATTCCCATCAACGACCTGCTCTACATAGAGGCCCAGAAGAACAACATCTCGGTATGCTACATGAAAGAAGGCAAGCCCGTCTTCGCAGAGATTCACACCACGCTGTCGAATGCCATTGAGGAACTGAAAGACTATGAGAACATCTTCCAGTGTCATCGCTCGTTCGTGGTAAATGCCAACAACATCACCTCGGCACGAGGCAACTCAAATGGCTACCAGCTCACCCTGGGAGAAAACGTCCAAACCATACCTGTTTCCAGATCATTCGTACCTCGCATGAAGTCATTCATTGCTTAGTCATTCGTCCTTATTCTTAGTCATTCATCCACTCAATTAGCTTTCAGTCAGCCTTTTTAGTCATCTATCACAAGAATTTGGAGATATAAGTTTCCTGTCGTAACTTTGCGGCATGAAACATTTATTCGCACATATCATTTTACTGCTTTTGGCAGTTTGTCATGCCAAAGCGCAGACAGTAGTTTCGGGCGTTGTGACCGACAGCAACGATCCTCTCGTGGGTACTAACGTATTTATAGCAGGTACCATCGACGGATGCCTCACCGACTCGCTTGGACGCTTCTCGTTCACCACTTACGCCACCGGGGAGGTAACGCTACAGTCCACCTTCATCGGCTACGAGGACTACACGCTGACCACCGACGTCAGCCAGCTCTCCGGCATTACCATTCTGATGACCGAACGGGCTTCCTCTATCAATGAGGTGGTGGTTACCGCCAGCACATACAGCTTTGGCAAGGGCAATAACTTCAAGACCATGGATGCCCTTGACGTGGTGTTGGCTGGCAACTCGTGCGGCGACATCGTGGCAGCCTTGCAGTCATTGCCCGGCACACAGAAAGTGGGCGAAGACGGCAAACTCTATGTACGTGGAGGAGAGAGCGAGGAATGTCAGACTTTTGTCAACGGTATGCACGTTCTCGTACCCTACACCACCCACACGGGAAACACAGCCGTACGAGGTCGCTTCTCGCCCTTCCTGTTCAAGGGCATCAACTTCTCACTGGGTGGCTATAACGGAGAGTACGGTCAGGCACTCTCAGCCGTGCTCCCCATGGAGACCACAGACGCTGTCACAAGCGACAAGATGGGTGTAAGCGCATCGTTGGTGGACTGGAACCTGGGTGGCACCAAGGCATACCAGCATAGCAGCCTCTCCTTCAATGCCGCGCTGACAAGCATGGGACTATACGACCGTTTGTTCCGCGGAAGGGATGAGTTCAGCAGTCCATACCGCCAGCTTTCTTGTGAGTCGCAATACAAGACGGAGCTCAACAAGGGAGTGATAAAGACCTACGTGGGCTACGACCTGACCACGGTGGCACAGCTCATGGACGACCGCAACCTCGACCTCAAGGAACACAACGTCTATGCCAATGCCACGTACAAGGCATCAATGGGGCAAGGCTACACCTTCTTTGCCGGCATGGCAAACTCCTCGGTCATCAACCACATCAGCGATGCAAAAAAGGCAGGCGACCACTACTACAACTTCCGCAACGAGGTGCATCTTAAGGCAGAAGTGCAGAAGTCTTGCTCCGACGTACTGAAACTCTCGGGCGGAGCCGAGAGCTACATCCGCCACAGCAACCTGCAATACGATGACTATGGCTATCAGCTCAACTACAACCTGCTCGCCGCACACCTGGACGGCCAGTGGCGCATCATCCCCCACCTGTTCCTCAACATGTCTGCAAGGGCAGAGCTGATGCACTCCAACTGGCTGCTGATGCCAAGAGCCACGCTGAGCTACATCCCCCACAGAAACCTGCAGATTTCGCTCATCGCGGGTCGCTACAGCCAGACTATCGCCGACGAATACCTCGCATACCACCCTCACACGGCTGGCCAGAGCACTTCCGACCATGCCATCGCCTCGGTGCAATACAAATCGCAGCACACCCTGCTGCGCATCGAACCCTACTGGAAGCGATACCACAAGCTGCCTTTGTGGCACAACGGTACATACCAGCCTCTGGGCTTTGGTTCAAGCAAGGGTGTTGACGTCTTCCTGGAGAACCACTCGCTCCTTCGCAATCTCAGCACCACGCTATCCTACTCGCTGAACTACTCACAGCGTCTCTACCTCGACTATTCCGAGCTGAGCACTCCTCACTATGCCTCGCGCCACAACTTCAGGCTTACGGCCAAATACGCCATAGGCAAGGTCAACATCGGCGTGGCAGACACTTATGCGAGCGGACGCCGTTTCACCACGGGCACCACACCCCACTACAACAGCGTAGATCTGAACCTCACCTATCTGCTCAGTCCCAAGGTCATCATCTATTCTTCGCTGAGCAATGTGCTCGGACGCACAAACGTCGTCCGCTATGAGGCTGACGGCAAACCCGTTCACCTCTCTCGCGACCGTTTTCTTTACATAGGTATATTTGTTTCACTTAAAAATAATAAAGCGTATGACATTTCAAACTTTTAAGCAAACCGTGTTGTCCATTGCCATCCTTTTCATGGCATCAGTTTCCATCCATGCCCAGCAGCCCAACATGCAGGCCCTCATGGGGCAATCGCTTGCCAAACTGCAGCAGCAGCCTACACCACAGGGCATTCTCAACTGTGTGGCCGAGATGAAGCGCATCGAGACGATGTTTCCCGACAGCATCCAGCCCAAGTATCAGATGGCATTGCAGAGTCTCAACTACTCCGTGTCTAACCCCCAAGCCCCACAGACCGAGGGTCTGCTTGAGGAGACAGGACGCGTCATCGAGAAGATGGAGCAGATGCCAAGCGCCAACCAGTCGGACATCTGCACCCTGCGTGGCTTCCTCTACATGGTACGCATCGTACAGAATCCTGCCAAGAACGGACAGCGTTATTACCTCGACGTGATGCAGAACTTTGAAAAGGCACTCAAGCTCAACCCCGACAACCAGCTTGCCAAGCAGTTGCAGCAAAAGTTCTTCGAAGGCATGAAGCAGCACACAGGGAGGTAAGGGAAGTTAGGGGAAGTTAAGGAAGTTAGGGAAGTTAGGGAAGTTAGGGGAAGTTAGGGGAAGTTAAGGGAAGTTAAGGGAAGTTAAGGGAAGTTATAGGAAGTTATAGGAAGTTATAGGAAGTTATAGGAAGTTATAGGAAGTTATAGGAAGTTATAGGAAGTTATAGGAAGTTATAGGAAGTTATAGGAAGTTATAGGAAGTTATAGGAAGTTAAGGGACTTTTGACGACGGTCAAAAGTAAATGTCTTGCTTCTTGAATACATATAGCAAACGTATCGTCCTTTAATTTCCCAAGCGACGAAGGAGCGATAACTTCCTTTAACTTCCCTTAACTCCCCAAAAATCTTTAACTTCCCTTAACTCCCCAAAAATCTTTAACTCCCAATTTTCCCCTCAAAGTTTGCTTCATTCAGAAAATCTT
This sequence comes from Bacteroidaceae bacterium, assembly GCA_045597585.1. Taxonomy (GTDB): domain Bacteria; phylum Bacteroidota; class Bacteroidia; order Bacteroidales; family Bacteroidaceae; genus Physcousia. The sequence goes on from JAZLKL010000067.1 coordinate 4,888, forward strand.
CTTATCTTTGCCACAGATAGTTGAATCGTTACATAAAAACTCACAAAACAATCTTAGTAATGGTGAAACACCATGCTAAGAACTTTAGGAAGTTATTTTTTTACTATTACTTAACTAAAATGAAAGATTTTAATTACTATGCACCCACGCAAGTGGTGTTCGGCAAGGATTCCGAAGAGAAAGTTGCAAAACTCGTCAAGAAGTATGGTGGTACAAAGGTACTGCTTCACTATGGTGGCCAGAGTGCCATAAAGTCTGGTTTGCTCCCCAAGATAGAGCAGACACTCACCGAGGCAGGAATCCCCTACGTCACATTGGGTGGCGTGGTGCCCAATCCCCGCTTGAGCAAGGTGCACGAGGGTATCGAACTGTGCCGCAAGGAGGGTGTTGACTTCCTGCTGGCTGTAGGTGGCGGCAGCGTCATCGACTCATGCAAGGCCATTGGCTATGGCGTAAACTACGAAGGCGACGTATGGGATGTATATACAGGCAAGTATCGTCCACAGAGCTTCATTCCCCTGGGCGTGGTGCTGACCATTCCCGCAGCAGGTAGCGAGATGAGCGACTCAAGCGTTATCACCAACGAGATCGGCGACGTGAAACTGGGGTACAGTAACAACCTCTGCCGTGCCAAGTTTGCCATCATGAACCCTGAGCGCACCTACACGCTTCCTGCCTGGCAGACTGCCTGCGGCATCACCGACATGATGATGCACACCATGGAGGGCTACTTCAGCAAGGACGATGACATGGAGATTACCGACGCCATTGCAGAGGCTCTTATCCGCACCTGTATGACCGAGGGTCACAAGGTACTTGAGAATCCCAACGACTACGTCAGCCGTTCTGCCATTATGTGGGCAGGCAGTCTGGCACACAACGACCTCACCGGCTGCGGTACCACTGGCGACTGGGCTACCCACAACATCGAGCATGAGCTCTCGGGAATGTTCGACGTGAGCCACGGAGCAGGTCTGGCTGCCGTATGGGGCAGTTGGGCTCGTTACTGCCGTGAGGAGAACATGCCTCGCTTTGCCCGCTTTGCCAAGAACGTGATGGGTATCGACACCACTGGCATGAGCGACCTCGACGCAGCCGAGGCAGGCATCCAGGCTATGGAGCGCTTCTTCGAGTCTATCGGTATGCCCACCAACATTCACAACTTGCTGGGCAAGGATGTCAACGAGGCTGAGATTGAGGAAATGGCCACAAAGGCAACCAAGGGCGACACCCAGTGCCTGGGTGCTTTGAAGTCGCTCAACAAAGCCGACGTCATGGCCATCTACCGCATGGCAAAGTAAAGCAGCCCCCCTCCCTTCCCCATTAGGGGAAGTGCTTCTATTCCTCTTGAAGGTGAACCAGGGCGAGGGTGTGTCAAAGTAGCATGACACACCCTCGTTTGCGTAAGCGTGGTTGTTAGTGGATTATTCTGAAATGAAGCTTATAGATATCGTCCAGGCATCATGCGATCTAAGCCTACTGCCCGAACAGCATCTTAGTTCTATCACGACATCCTTATTACGAGATTCCACGTCATACTCTTCATCGGCGGAAGACAAAACGTTAAACACATAACCCTCTGCTTCCAGTTCCCTCTGCAATTGCTTCGTATAGTTGGCATAGTCATTGAAGGTGGTGGAGGTCTTCAGTTCAGAAATTCCATACGTCCATGATTTGTAGTTACCATTTTGAAAAAAGGTGGCCCATCCAATTTTTTTTCCATTCAGCACAAAATCGAAACCTACTGGTTTGCTTATTTCATACCAGGACAGCAAAGAACCCGAAGTTTCCTGTAGTTTGAAACCATGTTTGCGATACACCTCATTGCTTACAGACGATATAGTACACTGGGATGGTGGTGTGCCAATGAAACCAAACACATGATCTTTTAAGGTCATTATGCCACTATTGTTTCTTTTGGCTGAACTTTGGGCTTGTGACGTGGTGGGAGCAGAAGAGGATGCGGATGAGGATGATTGAGTTGGCTTTTCTCTTTCTTGTTTAAGAATTTCATCAGCCATTATATCCAATGCTTCTTGAGCTTCTTTACAACCATTAGAGGCTGCATTTTTTAGAAATCCTATACCGTGCTCAAAATTCTTTTCTGTTCCTTGTCCAAAAAGAAAACAACGAGCAACATAATAGGTAGATTCTACATGGCCTTGTGAAGAAGCTTTTAAGAACCATTTAAACGCCTCTGTGTAATTTCGCTCTACGAATTCGCTTTCGTAGTAGCAGCGTCCTGCTAAATATTGACACTCTACATCACCTTCTTGTGCAAAAGCCAACAATTCTTTAAATTCAGGGTCATCGTCATCAGTGATTGCAACTATAGGCGAGATATCTACTTTCGCATCTGCAAATATCGTATTTACCATGCATAAGCCACACAAAATAGCCAAAATTGTATAAGTTCTTTTCATCGCGATTTATTATTTACTAAAGTTTCCCACCCTTTATAGTGGCGATATATTTATTTGAATTATAATTATTTAACGCTTAAAATAACAGGAATTTGAGTAAAAAGTTGTAAATTAGCAACTGCTAAGAAAACCAATCACAACATCAAATAACCCCCTGTTATGACAGCAAAATTAGAAAATATTCACGACAAATACAACATTTTCTGCCAAAAGAATCGCACGAACGCAGATATTATCAGTCTTTTCGAACATTTTCACCTTTCTCTGACAATGAACAGTAGGGCATCTCGACCCCACTGTTTGATAGTGCAGCTTTGTCTTTATAAAAATCTGGTACCTGCTGAATTAGTGTGAAATAGATTAGTCCGGAACCAAAAATAGCACAAAAATGGCACAACAATAATGGCAGGCTTTTACTGTTGAGGTGAAGAAGTACCAAAAAAGTGATTAAACTCTTTGTCGTTAAAGGAAATTTTACTAACTTTGCCATCGATTATAATCATGGCAATATCTCATGAAGAAAGCTGACTATAAAGAAATTGAAGAGGAAGTTCAGAAGGTTTGCGAACCTGCTGCCTGCTATCAGGCAACGTCACGCATGGCTATAGGTACACATTCTGATTCCAAATATGCGTTCATGCAAGAGTTTGCGTATTCAAACTACGACAAGGATGAAGCACAAGCTCTTGAATCAAAGAATTTCATGATTGGCCATCCTTTTGAATACGACACCATAGAAAGTTCCGAAGATTGGGAGCGCATCACCCGTGAGGCAGAAGCAAGCGGAATAGCCACTGACCATGAAGTAGAAAAAGTATTCCAGAGATGGCACAACTTGTAGTTAAGTGGAGCAAGAAAGCTCTGAAGAAATTTGACAACAAGGCCATTTGGTACTTAGCTAACTGTGGGGAAACATTTGTTAAGTCCTTCGTGGGTGACATAGAGAATACTATAGTTACTATTTCGACAATGCCAGGAATAGGTGTTGTGATGAAACAAACAACACTGCGAACGTATCGGCTGTATCACAACCATCCGCATTGTTCCATTTACTATAGTTATGATTCAAAAAGCATAACGGTACTTGATTTTATTTTCACAGAAATGATTTACCGACCTTAATCATTTCTCAGTTACATCAGCATGTCTCTTAGCGCATATTAGATGCTATTCCCGATAGGGTGACGCTTCGCACAAAGTGCAGAAGAACTCCCTAAGTTTCAGCCACCCAAAGGGTGGGAAACTTCAATAAATAATAAGTCCAGAAAGATTTGGCATGAATTTTTGAGATACTTTTTTGCAAAAACCTCACTAAAGTAAAGAAAAATTACGTAACTTTGCTTTACAAAAGAAAAAGACTAAAAGACAAACGGTACTGAAAGATGGAATTTACGCCCATAACCTGCCACGAAACATTGCGACCATTCATACGCAACTACTGGTTGCTGACCTCGCAATGCACGGCTACCGGCACACAACAGATATTCTCAAACGGTGCAGCAAGCCTGCACTTCTACCTGTCGCAGGACATCACGATTGACGATGGCGAAAGGCGCTACCGCACGGCGCTGTTCAACCAGAACATGCAGAAGGTAAGCGTAGTGTCGAACAAGGGAACGTTCAACATCTTCGGTGCCGAGTTCGTACCTTTCTGCTCACGAGTATTCTTTCCCTGCGAGATGGATGGCATCTACGCCTCGCCCGAAGACTTGCAAGACGAGGAGTTTATTGCGCTGAGCAAGAACATCCATGAGGCAGGAAGCACGGAGCAGCGCGTTACCCTTCTTGACGATTTCTTCTTGAAACGATTGGCGCAGTTCCCCGAAGGCGATATTAACATAGAACGCCTGAGTGAAGTCTTTGACGACATAGTGCCAACAGATGGCAGCACAGCACAGCCCCCTCATTGCCAGAACGAATTCTCGCCAGCAGACCTTGCCTCTGCGGCTTGTCTGAGCCAGAAGCAGTTTACGCGCGTATTCAACAAATATGTGGGCATGAATCCGAAGTCATACTTGCGACTGCTGCGATTCCACAAGGCTTTGATGGAAATTCAGTCATCCTCCGATAGCTCCTCGTTAACCCATATTGCATGGAGCTGTGGGTATTATGACCTGGCACACATGACATCCGAGTTCCGCGACATCTGCGATTTTTCTCCTTCGGAACTCATCCAGCATGGCCAAGAACTTACCGAGACCTTCGGGCAGAAGTTCAGCGGACTCATGAAGAAGAAGATCAAGATAGAAAACCTGATTTGATGGCAAGCAATCCACTTAACGGATTTTTACAATCCAGGTAAAGAACATCTTAAGTCTTTGTTCCTCTGCGTCTTGGCGTTCACATACAACATCGCGCAGCCAATTGTGCATTGTTCATTATGAAGGCCGAAGGGCTCGACGAAGTCAATTATGAATTGTGCATTCCCTTACGATGTCCATTTTTTACAAATGCGTTTCTGACAGATTGCGTACCTTTGCAGCCGAAAAACAAGTAAGCAAAAAAAGGTAAAAAGATGATGAAACGCATTTTATTCTTGTCGTGGCTTTCGTTTGTGGCTATGGCGATGCAGGCAGAGAAACTGCCTGATGTGGAAGGATGGGTGACAGATGATGAAGGCAAACCACTGGAGTTTGTCAACGTGGTGCTTCTCAATAGCGACTCTACGTTTGTGCAAGGTGCCACGAGCGACAGCGACGGACGATTCCACATCGTGACTCCCGAATCAACAGGCATACTCAAGGTGTCGGGCATTGGATACAGCACACAGTATGTAAGGATGTCAGAATTCAGCGGAAGGGTGAAGATGGCAACAGACACAAAGATGCTGTCGGAGATAACCGTAAAGGGACAGATGCCTAAGACCAAACTTACGGGCAACTCCATGGTGACTACCGTGGAGGGAACCGTGCTGAGCAAGTCGGGAGCCGCAAAGGAGATGCTTGCCAAGGTGCCTGGCATGACAATGAAAGGCGACGACCTGGAGGTGCTGGGCAAAGGTGAGCCCATATACTACATCAACGGAAGAAAGGTGCAGGACAAGGATGAACTGAAGCGACTGCGCTCGGAGGAGATAAAGGAGGTGGAGGTAATCACCAACCCCGGTGCACAGTATGACGCCACAGTGAATGCCGTGGTGAGGATAAAGACCCTGCGCCGACAGGGAACGGGGTTTGGCTATGACGCGGAAGTGTCGAGCAACAACGACCTGCAACATGGCTACTTTGACCCCAGTGCCAACCTCAACCTGCGCTATCGCACTGGCAACCTCGACCTGTTTGGCTCGCTGAACTACTGGAAGTGGGACAGCGTGAACGAGGGTTACCCTGAGCAGGACAGCTATGTGAGGCAGAAGGGGGAAATGATGCACATCTGGCAGAACAGTTCCTTCCGCACAAACTGGATGGGCAAGGGGCTCAACAGCACTATCGGCTTCAACTATATGATTGGAGAAAACCACTCCGTGGGTATGCGCATAGAGCGTCATGACGATTGGAACGACCAGGAAATGTTTCAGGACACGGAGATAGAGAAGTGGATTGGCACCAACAGTCAGAAGACAACAGAGAAGAGTACTACGGAACAATACAACACGACCAAGCAACCCTACAACTGGAACGGCAATGCCTACTACAACGGCAAGTTCGGCAAACTGGGCATCGACATGAACCTGGACTTCCTGACCACAAAAGCCTCGGAGGACACAGACATAGAGGACCATCACGACAGCCATACGTCGAGGATGAGACAGGTGGAAAAGACAACGAGCCGCATGGTGGCTGGCAAACTGGTCATCACCTACCCCATATGGAAGGGTATGCTCAACCTGGGCAGCGAGATGACGTTTGTGAAGCGTGGCAGCGAATACGGCATACAGGGCATTGAGCTGCCCAACAGCAACTCGGACATCAAGGAGGGCAACATCGCCGCCTTTGCCGAATACGCATGCCAGCTGCCCGCTATCGGCAACCTCAGCGCCGGATTGCGCTTCGAGCATGTAGGCTTCGACTATAGCGACCTGCTGGATGCCAGCAAGAGCATGAAGCGCTATACGGACGACTTCTTCCCCTCTGTGTCATGGGCCAAGCAATGGGGGTGCTGGCAAACCTCGCTGAGCTACAGCCTCAAGACAAAGCGACCCGAATACTGGGCATTGCGCGATGCCATCACCTACATGAATACCTATACGTTGCAACAGGGTGACTCCAAGTTGAAGAACACTATGTCGCAGGAGGTGGGGGCGAACATACGCTGGAAGTTTGTGAACCTCTTCATGTCGTATGAGCGCAGAGACAATGCCATCTCACAATGGTCGTACGTCTACAATACCGACGGCGTGATACTCATCAAGAACATCAACCTGGATGTACCTACACGAAGCCTGGCTGCCTTCCTCACCGCCTCGCCCATCTTTGGATGCTACTCTCCAAACTGGCCAGTGGGTGTACAGAACATAAGAATGACCCATACGCTTGCCGACCCACGCGAGGAGTCGGGTATGCGTAAGGTGTATTACAAGAGGCCCATCCTGATTGCCGACTGCAACAACGCGTTCCGCTTCAAGCACGCATGGCAGATGGAGTGCAATCTGAACTATGTGGGTAAGGGTGACGTGATGAACTTCCGACTGGTAAAGCCTGCCCTCAACCTGTCGGTGGTGCTCCAGAAGTGCTGGCTCAAGAACGATGCCCTGTGCCTCCGTGCCTCTGTCAACGACATCCTGCAGCGCAACAACCAGCAGATAGAGATGGATTGCGGATACTACGTGCTGCATCAGAATACGTACAACAACCGCCATCGCCTCAACATATCCCTACGCTACACCTTCAATGCGCAGCAGAGCAAGTACAAGGGTACCGGTGCCGGTCGTGATGCCGCAGGACGAATGAACAAGCAGTAGGTTGGAGAATCTGTATCTCTGTGTAAAAAATTAAATCCCAAAAGAAATTCTCATGAAAAAACTTGCAAAATGAAGAATTATTTCGTAAATTTGCAATCGTAAAGAACGAAGCGGTTTTCTTCGTTCAGGCTCCTATCAGAACACGTTCAGCGCACAATTGGCTTACGTCTGGCTTACGTGTTTTGACGTAAGCCAGACGTAAGCAAAGCGAGTACAAGCCGAGTGCAAGCCGTAACATAGCAAAGGAAAGCGCATAGCGATAAAAATAGCAACAGAAAAATAATAACAAAAACAAACATGGAACAGAAATTTTGTCAGAGCTGCGGAATGCCGCTCACAGAAGAGATTCTCGGCACGAATGCCGATGGAAGCAAGAGCAACGACTACTGCATCTATTGCTATAAGGACGGAGCCTTCACGGGCGACTTTACTATGGAGGAGATGGTGGAGTATTGCTCTATGTTCGTGGAGGAATACAACAAGAACACTGGGCAGAACCTTACTGCCTGCCAGTACAAGGATGTGCTGCGACAGTACTACCCCACCCTGAAACGATGGAACCTGCCTGCCGACAAGATACCTCACGCCAACCACCCCTTGAAGAAGGTCTTCATGGAAGAGGTCAATGCCCTCGGCATCACGGACCTACATGTGGAGAACCTCTACGTGCTGCAAGGCTCGTTCATCAACCAACCCTACACCATCAATGGCAACGAGGTGAAACTGCTCGACGATAATGCCACCTACTGGGGCAACCAGATAGTAAAGGACGATAATCGCTGCTACGGCATAGCCTGCTGCGAGGAGTTCATCCTTGTAAGCGAATACGGCAAGGACGGCTCGGATGCAGAACTTGTAATGTTAAAGAGAAGAAAGAAATGAGCACACTCATCATAAATGGAAGTCCACGCAAGAAAGGACTTATCTCGCAGATGCTGCAAATCATGCACTCGGAAATAGAAAAGCATGGGGCATCGACCCACATGGTCTATTCGAACGAACTCAACGTAAAGCCTTGCATCGGCTGCATGGCATGCCGGACAAAGCAGGAATGCTCGTACTCGCAGGATGACTCTCAGCGCCTGCTGAAGATGATTCAGGAGGCCGACAACATCATCATTGGGGCACCCTGCTACTGGGGCAACATACCCGGACAGCTCAAGCTGCTCTTCGACCGCATGGTGTATGGCATGATGCGCGACACAGACCGATTTCCAGAACCGCTGCTGAAAGGCAAGAAGTGTATTCTGGTAAGCACATGCACCACTCCATGGCCTGCGAACATTCTGTTCAACCAGTCGCATGGTGCCATCCGTGCGCTCCGTGAGGTGTGTCATTACTCCGGCTTCAAGATAGTCAAGGTCATCGAGCGCGGTGGTACGGCCAAACATCCGCAACTCACGGAGAAGGATAAGGCAAAATGCACGAAGGCAATAGAAAAAATCCTAAACAAGTGACCGGCATCAGGCCACTTGCTTAGGAAGCATCCATTACAAACAAGTCACGCAACACACACATCATGAACCACATAGACAGAGCAAAAGCATGTAAAGAATGCTGTACCACAGTAAACCACACGGATGAGGCAAGAACGGGCCTCATCCTTCGTCCCTTCGTACTTGAGGACGCAGGCATCATACTCGGTTGGTGCAAGGACAAGCGATCGTTCAGATTGTGGAGTGCCGACAGATACAGGGATTTCCCTGCATCTGCCGACGACATGATGAGACAATACACGGGGCAGAACCTGTTTCCGCTGACGATGACCGCAGACGGGATTCCCTGCGGTCACATCCTGTTACGCTATCCTACCGAGGACAAGGCTGTCATACGCTTCGGGTTCGTAATCGTAGATGATGCCCTAAGGGGCAAGGGCTATGGAAAAGAACTCATGCAGCTTGCCATTGGGTATGCGAAAGAGCGACTTGGAGCAAGGAGGATCACGCTCGGAGTGTTCTGCGACAACATCCCAGCCATCGAATGTTACAAGTCGGCAGGATTTGAGACAGTCAGCCATGACTCATACATGATTGACGGCGAGGAATGGAATGGCTACGAAATGGAATGGTCAGGTGTCAGCAAGAAGACTTCCTGACATACCCACATTTAGGGCACCTTCCGTTTTCGTCAAGCTTGACGCCACACAGAGGACAGCGGTCGAAATGATGCTCTGGGCAATACTGCTGCGAGGCCTTGTTGGCTCCACTCTTGAAGGTGAGTTTCGCTATCGGCAGCTTGTCCTTGAGCAGGTCATACACAATCTTTATCATCCCCTCCACGGTCATCGTCTCTTTCGTCACCACAAGACGGCAATCCGGATAGGCAGTAGCCCACTCCGTCTTGAAGGCAGCACCCTTCATCGTGTTCAGCTTATGGCCGTCCTTGATGCCCTGTTTCGCATACACTCCGAGGATGGCAGGAAGCAACGGATCATCCTCGCGCAAGACGAGTGCATGGTCAAAGTTCTGAAGAACATCCCATGCAATTTTCTTAATCTCATTGCAAGGGAATACCATGTTCACCTGAGGAGTGACGTCATCCTCCACCTCGATAGTCAGCACGCCTGTGTGACCATGCAGATACTGTGCCTCTCCCTGAAATTTGTAGAACCGATGTGCATACTGCAGCTCTAGTTTAGTGATACTTCTCATACGGCTTTCGTATTAATGGTTAAACATAACTATAGCGAGGCTCATCCCTCTCTATTTCAAGCGCAAAGATACACACAATCTCATCATCCTATCCCAAAAGTTTATTATAATTCCTAACCCCACTATTAGCTGTCGCACAGCATCTTCTGCCAGAGGAGTGCTGAGTCCTTTGCCTTCCTATGCTCTCCTGGCTCTCCCAGGCTTTCTTCGATACCACTCGCACCACACCACGTTTTTCTGATGCAAAACGTCTCTTTCTTCAACAAGTTTCAAACATTTATCGCACTCCATAAAGTGTTTTTGGAAAATAAGTAGTATTTTTGCAGAATATAAACGTAATCACATGAATATACTATACAACAGATGAAAAAACAGCAATTATTTCTTTCCGTCATGATGGCGATAGTCATGATGGCGATGAATTCAGCCAAGGCTTTGGCATTCAAGAAGGACAGCATCAACATTGATGTAGATGGCAAGTCGAGAAACATGATAGTGTTTACGCCCGACAAGATGAAGAAGAAGATGCCTTTGTTCATCATCACGCACGGCATGAACCAGAACCCTGAGTATCAGTACGACAACGACAAGATATACGAGATGGTCGATACGGCAAGGTTTGTCGTGGCCTATCTGCGCAGCGATGGCAACACATGGGATGTACGTGGCGACAAGGACCTCAACTTTGTGGAAAAGACCATGGACGAGATGTACAACCGCTACAAGATAGACAAGCGCCGCATCTACTGGTCAGGATTCTCCATGGGATCGATGCTCATCTATCGAGGTCTGGAGCGCTTTGCCGACAAGGTAGCATGCTTCGCCCCTACAAGCGGATTCCTCTTCCGCTACGAGCCATGGGCAAACCTCACCAAGAAGGTCAACATCATCCATCATCAATCGACTCACGACAGCGTGTTCCCACTCGACCGCTTCGACCTGTACGATTATGTAGGCAAGGTTGCCAAGAAGAACGGTGAGGGCACTACCCAGACCTATACCAAGACCGAAGGATACCAGTCGCGCGAGGGAGACTACGTGGGCACCAAGGAGGTATGGACGAATGCTGACGGGCACATCATCGAGCTCTTCACCTATCCTCAGGGTGATCACTTCCCATCATGGCACAACCGCAAGGAAATCTGGAATTTCGTAAAGCAGTTCTCGCTTCCTAAATAAGCTTGCCGAGGTTGTGGGTATGATTCGGCTGACACGGCAGAATGTTATCCGCATTGCATCAGCTATCTTTTGTGAAAGATATTCACCAACTTTCCAGTAGAGTTCGATGAGAGCTGTATTTGCTGAGATTGGCAAATCAGAGAGAACTGTAAAGACGATTGCCGTACATCTACAAGAGAAAGGAATTCTGCAAAGAGTAATTGCTGGTTATGTGTGGCTTAATAAATTATCTATTTAATTTGACGGACGAAACCGATCTTGGATGCCATTTTGGCATTATTAGATTACGTTTCGTCCGTACTACATCTGGAGGTTCTGTATGCATCTGGAGGTAAAAGCCTTTGAATAGTCCTCCATAAAGTATCTGTATTCTTCCTGACCAGGCATTGAGTCTGGGGTAAAATGTATTTTGTAATGGTTTACCACAGTATCTAATTTTCTCTCAGCATGATAGACTATTACCCACATATCTGATTCATCTGGCTGCATTGCGTCATAAAAGTTGCAAACCGAATCTATTACCGTTAATTTTTTGTTTTCCACCTCTTGCTTGCACCCGTACAAAAATATGCACGGTGCAAGCATAAAGGCGAGAAGAGTGAGTGGTAACCAACGCATAATCCAGCAATTATGTGAATGATTCGTGAGGTGTGATGATTACTTCACCTCCTCGAAAACGACTTATATTGACTATCAATGCGTTAGCATCGGGTGTTGCTTACATGTCGCAAAAATCAAAATAAGCATTGATAATCAACATGTTACAAAACCGATGCAAAGGTAAGAATTTATACCCGAATATCCA
>JAZLKL010000068.1:0-19999 GCA_045597585.1 Bacteroidaceae bacterium
TAAGATTTAAGAGAGAAGAGAGAAGAATGCATAATACTATTTGTCTGCTTCAGAGCGGAGAATAGCAGAGGATAGCAGAAACAGCGGACAAATAACGAAGTTTTAAGGGATAACCTGCATACTTCCTTCACGCTTCACTCACGGTGCGCTCAGGGTGCGTTCACAAATCCGTGAAGAACTGTGAGTGAAAGTAAAGTGAAAGTAATGCGAACACAATATCAGGCCTCTGGCCTTAGTGAATAGTGAAAAATGGGTTCGCATTAGTGCCCCAGTACTTATGCCATGGTACTCCAGTACTTGCGCTATGCTACTCCAGTACTTATGCAATGGTACTCTGACATGTGCACTTTGCTACTTTGGCATTCTTCCTCCTGAAGAGGGACGGGAGGGGACTTTGATGATGGCTCCTGTCCAGGCATAGAGGAAGAAATGCGTGCAGAAACGTCCCAGGTCCGTTTTCTTTACACACAAATGAGGAAATCATCCCAAAACACCCATTTTCTTCGGGATGAAATCCTACGGGAAAGTAACGGGAATATAACGGGAATGTATCGGGAAGATATCGGGAAAGCTATGGGGATGGGAAAAAAATGGACAATTAAACTACAAGAGGAAGGACGATGCACAAAAAGTATGCCCAAGATACTTTCTGTTTTCAAAAATAAATCGTACCTTTGCAAATAAGTAATCGTGAATAATTCAAGCTAAACCTCATACGCATATTCTAACTAAAACCAAAACTAATATGAGACAAATGAAGAACTTTATTTTTATTGTCCTGTGCTGGCTGGCTGCACAGCAAGCCCTTGCCCAGAAATGGGAGAAGATAGGCGACAAACCCCAGATGGGATGGAGCACCTGGAACAAGTTTGCCGGTAACATCAACGAGGACATCATACGTAGCATTGCCGACGCGATGGTGGAGACCGGTCTTGCTGAGGCAGGTTATACCTACATCAATATAGACGACTGCTGGCATGGCAAGCGCGACAAGGACGGATTCATCCAACCCGACCCCAAGCGCTTCGGCTCGGGCATCAAGGCTTTGGCCGACTACGTGCACGGCAAGAACCTGAAACTCGGCATCTACAGCGATGCAGGCACAGGCACCTGCGCCGGAATGCCCGGCAGTCTGGGACACGAATACCAAGACGCCCTGCAGTATGCTCGCTGGGAAGTGGACTACCTCAAGGAGGACTGGTGCAACACGACGAACATCAACCCCATAGGCGCCTACCAGCTGATGAGCGACGCCTTGCGCGAAGCGGGCCGTCCCATCTTTCTGAGCATGTGTGAATGGGGTGGCAATGAGCCCTGGAAGTGGGCCAGCGAGATAGGACACAGCTGGCGCATCGGGCCCGACATCTGGTGTAACTTCGACTCCATACGCGTACACTCCGAGGGTTACACGGACGTGGGAGTGATGCAATGCATCCGCAGGAACGAGGCACTGCGCATCTACGCAGGCCCCGGACACTGGAACGACCCCGACATGCTGGAGGTGGGCAACGGTATGACAGAGAACGAGGACCGAGCACACTTCAGCATGTGGTGCATGATGGCCTCTCCACTCATCCTGGGTAATGACATCAGGCAGATGAGCGAGGAGACCAAGCGCATCGTGATGAACCATGAGATGATTGCCATAGACCAGGACGAGCTGGGCGTGCAAGGTCTGCACTACGACGACCGACAGGGACTGGAGTTCTGGTTCAAGCCCCTCAAGGATGGCGACTGGGCCATGACCATACTCAACGCCACACAAGCCCCCATCACATACGACCTCAACTGGCAGCAGTTCAACCTGACCGACGAGCAGGTGAGCCATCGCAGTACCCAGTTTGGCAGCACGATATACAAGGTGCGCAACCTGTGGACCCACAAGGACGAGGGCAAGACAAACCTCAAGGACAAGACGTGGAAGAGCGTCACGGTACCCGCACGAGACGTGATTTCGTACAGACTGACACCCGTGAAATAATGGAACAGAAAGCTGCTAACTTGTTGAATTATGTGAATGAATTCATATTTTACAAGTTAGCAGCTTTCGAAGACATAATCCTGCATTACTTATTTATGCAGATTTACAATTTACTTCTGACGCACGAACAGATTGATGGGAGTGCCAGTGAAGTTCCAGCGTTCACGAATCTTGTTCTCAAGGACACGCTTGTAGGGATCCTTTATGTACTGAGGCAGGTTGGCATAGAACACAAAGGTGGGAATGCGTGTGTCGGGCACCTGTGAGCAGTACTTGATCTTGATGTACTTACCCTTCATGGATGGTGGGGGATAAGCCTCAATGAGAGGAAGCATCTCCTCATTGAGTTTGGTGGTAGAGACTCGGCGACGACGATTCTCATATACGTCCTTAGCCGTCTCGAGCACCTTGAAGATGCGCTGCTTTGTGAGAGCCGAACCAAAGATGATGGGAAAATCACTAAAGGGAGCCATACGGTTACGGATGGCATACTCAAACTCGTCCATCACCTTCTGTGTCTTATCGGGTACGAGGTCCCACTTGTTGACCACCACCACAAGACTCTTCTGGTTCTTCTGAATAAGCTGGAAGATATTGAGATCCTGCGACTCTATGCCACGGGTGGCATCGAGCATGAGGATGCACACATCGCTATTCTCGATGCTGCGGATAGAGCGCATCACAGAGTAGAACTCAAGGTCTTCGTTTACCTTGCTCTTCTTGCGGATGCCAGCCGTATCAACGAGGTAGAAGTCAAAGCCAAACTTGTTATAGCGGGTATAGATGCTGTCGCGTGTGGTGCCAGCAATATCGGTAACGATGTTGCGCTCCTCACCGATGAAAGCGTTGACAATACTTGACTTACCGGCGTTGGGACGACCCACTACGGCAAAGCGAGGGATATCCTCATCGGGCATCTCGTCGCTGTTCTTAGGGAACTTCTGCAAAACCAGATCCAACAAATCGCCAGTGCCACTGCCCGTTGCGGCAGAGATGCAATAGGGATCACCCAGACCAAGACTGTAGAACTCTGCTGACTGATACTGGTCTGTATTGTTGTCGGTCTTATTGCACACAAGGATGACAGGCTTCTTCGTACGACGAAGGATGCCAGCCACCTCCTCATCCAGATCGGTGACACCATTCTTGACGTCCACGAGGAAAAGAATCACATCGGCCTCCTCAGTGGCCAATGTTACTTGCTTACGAATCTCTTCCTCGAAGATGTCGTCACTGTTCACCACCCATCCACCGGTATCTACGACCGAAAACTCGTGACCCGTCCAAAGGCATTTGCCATACTGGCGGTCGCGTGTCGTACCAGCCTCATCGCTCACGATGGCATGACGAGTCTGGGTCAGACGATTGAAAAGGGTACTCTTGCCCACATTGGGGCGACCCACTATTGCTACTAAATTACTCATATTAAAAAGACTCTCCCCCCGCCCTTCCTCTAGGGAGGGGGCCTTATTTTGTTACATTATTACACTAATCGCTTTAGCACTTTACAGAATCTTAACCTGTCCAAAGAGAGCCCCCTCCCTAGAGGGAAGGCGGGGGGAGATTCTTTAATCCAGGTTATATCCGTACGCCTTAAGTGCCCGGTCACTGTTACGCCAGTCCTTGTCCACCTTGACAAAGACTTCGAGATAGACACTCTTACCGAAGAAACGCTCCAGACTTTTGCGTGCCTCGCTGCTGACACGCTTCAGGGCTACACCCTGATGTCCGATGATGATACCCTTCTGACTGTCGCGCTCCACGTAGATGACGGCATTGATATGAATGTTCTTCTCTGTCTCCTTGAACGCCTCGACCACAGCCTCCACGCTATAGGGAATCTCCTTGTCGTAGTAGAGAAGAATCTTCTCACGCAGAATCTCGGTAACGAAGAAACGAGCGGGCTTATCAGTCCATTGGTCCTTGTCGAAATAGGCAGGCGACTCAGGCAACAGTTCCTTGATGCGCTTGAGCACGTTGTCCACGTTGAAGCGATGAAGGGCACTGATAGGCATAATCTCTGCCTGGGGCAGCACTTCGTGCCACTCAGCCACCTTCTTCTCAAGATCACCCTGATTAGAGATATCAATCTTGTTGATAAGCACGATGATGGGACAGCGCATCTTTTGCACCTTGGCCAGAAATTCAGCATTCTTGTCGGGTGTCTCGACCATGTCGGTGACATACAGAAGCACGTCAGCATCCTGCAAGGCACTCTCGCTGAACTGCAACATCGACTCCTGCAACTTGTAGTTGGGCTTCAGTACACCAGGAGTGTCGCTGAAACAGATCTGCATCTCGGGCGTGTTGAGAATGCCCATAATGCGATGACGAGTGGTTTGAGCCTTGAAGGTAGCAATAGAGATACGCTCACCAACCAAAAGGTTCATGAGCGTACTCTTTCCGACGTTGGGGTTTCCAACGATATTTACAAATCCTGCTTTATGCATCTTCTTTAATTCATAATCCACAAATCATAATGTTCAATTCTTAATTCACAACATGTAATTTTGAACCGTTCAATTATGAAACATGAATCATTAATCATGAATTATCTGAGCACACCATCGGTGAGCAGCATAGGCTTAACGTCGGTGACGCCACGCTTAGCATACCATTCCTCGCGACTGATTTCGCCCTCCTTGTAGAACTCGGCAGGACTCTTGGCAGCCTCGGGAGCACCATCGTAGCCCCATACCATATAGCTGGCACCCCAAGTGAAACCGGCACCAAAAGCGGTGAAGACAAGCTTGTCGCCCTTCTTGAGCTTAGGCTCATACTCCCAAAGACAGAGGGGAAGCGTACCGCCAGAGGTATTGGCCATGTGGTCGATGTTGATCATGATGTGATCCTCCTCTATACCAATACGGCCAGCTACAGAGGTCTCGATGTTGATATTTGCCTGATGAGGAACAACCCATGCGATGTTGTCCTTGTTCAAACCGTTGCGCTCAGCAATCTGCTTCACAGCGGTGCTCATATCGAGTACAGCGTGCTTATAGACCTGACGGCCTTCCTGGTAAACAGTATGCTCACGGTCGTCAACACTCTGATGTGTAGGCATCTTGGCACTACCGCCAGCCTTCATCTGCAAGTTCTGCAAGCCCTTGCCATCTACGTGGTACACGCCATCCATCAAGCCCACTTCTTCAGTGGTGGCCTCCATCATCACGCAAGCAGCACCATCGCCGAAGATGGGACAAGTGTTGCGATCGGTGTAGTTGGTCATACTTGACATGTGATCGCCACCACAAATGATGATACGCTTGTAACGACCGCTGCGAATGTAAGCAGCACCTGCCTCCATAGCATAGAGGAAACCAGCACAAGCAGCCTCCATATCGTAGCCAAAGGCATTCTTCAAACCGCAGTTACCGATTACGAGTGATGCGGTTGATGGGAAATGATAGTCGGGAGTAGTCGTGGCCACCAGCACCAATTCAATACTATCGGGATCAGCCTGAGTCTTCTGGAGCAACTGCTGCACGGCTCTTGTCATCATGTATGAAGTACCCGAACCCTGCTCGGGACGAAGGATATGACGTGTCTTGACACCGATGCGCTCCATGATCCACTCGTCGCTGGTCTCTACGATGGTCGACATTTCCTCATTATCGAGGATGTAGTCGGGCACGTAGCCGCCGACACCTGTGAGTACGGCATTTATCTTTTCCATATTATAAAATAGGTGTTTTCTTAAAAAAAATTAGCCGGAGAGTTATGTTGGGCTCTCTGGCTATGTTTTAGGGCAAAAATAGAATTAAGCCTCTTTCTCAATAGCAACCTTGCCGCGATAGTAACCGCAAGCGGGGCATACTGTGTGATAGATGTAATACTCACCGCAGTTGGGGCATACAGCCAATGTGGGAGCTACTGCTCCATCGTGAGTTCTACGCTTCAAAGTCCTGGTGTGGGACTGTCTTCTTTTAGGATGTGCCATTTTTTAAAATGTATTTAATTGTTTGTTGATATTAACTTTTTTAGTGCGTCCCATCTCGGGTCGGTAGGTTGTGCCTCGCCAGTTTCGTCTTCGTCACCCTCGCCTACCTCATGGGGTTGATGCTGAGAGAGGGCCTTTTCCATTTCGGCATTGCATTCCCCCTCTTCATGAACGTGGCTTAGAGGTATCTGCAAGGCAATCTGCTCATACACCTGCCATGTGATGTCTAATATACCCTCGTCCTCGGGCACGATAATCAGGTCTCCGTCATCTTCGAATTCCTCACCCAGTTTCACACTGAGCTCTACATCGCCCTCAACGGGTTGCATCATAGGGTCGAGGCAACGGTCGCAAAGCACTTGCACCTCACCCTGAAACTGGAGCCGCACCTTGTAGGCACCAGCCACTTGGCGCACCTGCATGTCAAGGGTGACATTTCCGCGTTGGATTTCATCTCCTTGAACCTCAGCGAAGAAATCATTATCGGCTACAAGTGAGCGTGTCAACACCTCGCCTTGAATAGCCTTTAGATCTATCTTATATGCGTCCAGTTTCTTCATTTGGCGTGCAAAGTTACGAAAAAAAGTAATACGAAAGCACAAAATACACGTAAAAAATGTATTTTTAGTGCTTTTTAAGTTCAATTCGGAAGGTTGTTCCGCGTCCCAGCTCCGAATTTTTCACAAAAACATGTCCATTATGGTATTGTTCGACAATGCGTTTACACAAAGCCAAACCCAGTCCCCAACCACGTGCCTTAGTGGTATAACCAGCCTTGAAGACGGTACGCATCTTATTTTTCGCTATGCCTTTTCCTGTATCAGAAACCTCTATCGAGAACACGTCCTCCTCCTCACGTGCCACAAGCGTAATGCTACCCTTGCCTTCCATAGCGTCAATGGCATTCTTACAAAGGTTTTCGATGACCCACTCAAAAAGGGGTGCGCAAATGTTGACAATAAGGGGTTGCGAAGGCATCTTCGTGGTAAGCACCACCTTGTTGCTGGTACGCTTGCAGATATACTCCACCACATGTTCTACTACTTCACTGAGATTTTCGGGCTTGCATTCCGGAAGAGATCCAATTTTCGAGAATCGTTCGGCAATACGCTGCAAACGACTCACATCCTTACCCATCTCGGGAATTAGCGCATCCTCAGGATAGCTTTCCTTCAGCACCTCCACCCATGCCATCAAACTACTGATGGGGGTACCCAGCTGATGAGCGGTCTCTTTTGAAAGCCCCACCCACACCTTGTTTTGTTCAGCACGTCTGCTGCTCAGCAAGGCAAAAATGGCTACCAGGATAAAAATAAGCACAACACCAAACTGCACATAGGGATAGATGGTAAGGCGATGTATCATCACGCTCTCATCATAGCATACCTCCAAATAATCGGGAGGGGTGATGCTATCGCCCTGCAGATCAATGCGGATAAAGTTGTTGGCGTTTCGCATGGCAAAGGCTTTCTCCTTGACCTCGGAAAGTGTATCAGAGGCACTCGTGGCACCCAGCTGCAAATTGCGGTAAGTATAGACCTCGTCCTTTGAATCGAGTACCACAAGCGGGATGGTATTATTACCCTCAAGCACTTTAAGCACCAATTGCAGATCCGTATTCTCGTCGGCATTATTAAATGAGCGCATAGCCTCCGCCCATACTTCCATGTCGGCACGCTCACCCTCCTGCAAGTCACTAACCAAAGCATTCGAGACCACAAGCGAAGCCACGGCAATGGCTACTGCCGATACCACAAGAAGCATCTTAACATGTCTGATTTTTTCCGTCCATTGCATAAGCACAAAACTATCAACTCAGAATTATCATTATTTATCTTGCCGGATTGTTCAATGTTTCATCCGAAGCCTTTATGAGCAACTCACTTTCAAACGCCTCTCGTCCGCATTCATAGCCCTCTTCGTACAAGGCAATGAGGCGATTGATGTTGCGTTCCATACGTCCCACCTCAAGCTGTTTCTTAGGGCGTATGGCAACGACCTTCCCCTCATCTTCCATCTGCTCTACCAACTGCAACTGCTCATTATACACGGAACAACGATGACTCAACGCCTCACGCAGATGCGGGAAACGGTTGTAGATAAAACGAGGTACACGAATATCCTTTTCCGACTTACGATACCCCTTGTTACGTGTCAGCACAACCACATTCTTCTCATAGCCCTTCTCCATAGCATGAAGCACAGGAATGGAATCCACTATACCTCCGTCAAGCATAGGGATGTTGTCAACATAAATCACCGGACACACATAGGGAAGACTGCTTGACGCCTGGCATATCTTGAGCAGGCGAGCAGGATCGGAGGGTTCGTGAAGATAACACGCCTTTCCGGTAAGGCAATCCGTCGTGACCATCTCGAAACAAGCAGGATTGGTGCGATAGGCATCATAGTCGTAAGGCAATATGGTGGAAGGCATCTCGCCGAAGAGAAAGTTAAGGTCGAGGATGCTGTGCTGACGAGGCAGGAAACGAAGTCCGATGTATTTGTAGTCGCGCAACATCTCAATATTGCTGGTGCGAGCCCTGCCTCGTTGATGGCTCATAAAAGAGAGTCCGTTGCAAGCACCAGCCGAGACGCCCACGACATACGGAAAATGAAGCCCTGCATCCAGAAAATAATCCAAGACACCACAAGTGAAGACGCCCCGCATGCCTCCACCCTCTAAAACAAGGCCCATTTTTGTACAATCCAGCATACACAATGATTTTTTCTACGCAAAGATACATACTTTTCCAAATATTTTTGCTAAATTTGCGCAAATATTTACCTTATTATTCCAAAACTGCAATGTTATTCAGCAAACAAACCTATATCGACCGTCGCAAGACATTGAAAAATCGCGTGGGAAGTGGCCTCATCATCATCATGGGCAACAACGACTCTCCTATGAACTATCCTGCCAACGTGTACCGTTTTCGTCAGGACAGTAGTTTCCTCTATTTTTTCGCACAGCAACGTGATGGACTGGTGGGTGTCATCGACTGTGACGAAGACAAGGAATATCTCTTCGGCAACGACATAGACATTGAAGACATTGTATGGTTTGGCCAGGTGGACAGCGTGGCCGACATGGCCAGTCAGATAGGCGTTGCCCACAGCGCCCCCATGAGCCAACTGAAGGTACTCGTGGACAAAGTCAAGAGTCAGGGACGCAAGGTTCACTACCTACCACCCTACCGCCACGACATCCAGATTCAGTTGATGGACCTTCTCGGCATTCATCCCAGCGAACAGCGTGCCAAGGCTTCGGTAGAACTCATCAAGGCTGTGGTGGATCAGCGTGCGGTGAAGTCGGCCGACGAAATCATCGAAATCGAGAAAGCCTGTGCCATCGGCTATGAGATGCATACCACAGCCATGAAGCTTTGCAAGCCCGGCGTCACCGAGCAATACATCGCTGGCATCATCGGCGGCATTGCTAGTGCCAAGGGCTGCATCACCAGCTTCCCCAGCATCCTGTCCATGCACGGTGAGATCATGCATGGCTATCCATCTCCCCGTCCACTCGAGGCTGGCAGACTGATGCTTTGCGATGCCGGCGCTGAGACCAACGACAACTATAGCAGCGACAACACTCGTACCACTCCCATCAATGGCAAGTTTGATTCACGTCAGCGCGACATTTACAACATCGTAGTGGAATGTCACGACCACGCACTCAGCATTGCGGCACCAGGAGTGAAATGGTGGGACGTACATTTCAGCGTGGCACGCCTGATGACCGACCGGCTCAAGGAACTGGGCCTTATGAAAGGCGACACGGAGGAAGCCGTAAGAAATGGAGCACATGCTATGTTCATGCCTCACGGACTTGGTCACATGATGGGTATGGACGTGCACGACATGGAGGGACTGGGACAGATATACGTAGGTTTTGACGACGAGGTGCGCCCCAACCTTGAGCAGTTTGGCACCAACTGCCTGCGCTGCGGACGTCGCCTGCAAGAAGGCTGGGTCATGACCGATGAGCCCGGCATCTACTTCATCCCTGCCCTTATTGACGAATGGCGTGAGAAGGGTATCAACAAGGACTTCCTCAACTTCGACATGCTGGAGACCTACAAGGACTTCGGCGGCATCCGCATCGAGGACGACATCCTCATCACCAAAGAAGGTTGCCGATTCCTGGGTAAGGACCGCATCCCCTACTATCTCGACGAGGTGGAGGCTTTCGTGGCAGAGAACAAATAAGTAAGCCAACAACAGTGGGTACTCTATTTTGTCACCACATAGTCTCTACATAGATACTACCCATACGAATGCAGCGCAATCCAATTGCTTACCCCTGCATCTTTAAAGAAACGAAGTAAACAATAAAAAAAATAATAACAATGAGAAGATTCATTATCACGGCAATGGCTACATTGGCCATCATGCCTTCATGGGCTCAAAATGCCGAAGAAAAAAAGGCTGACCCCAACAAACCTGTGTTTACCACAGTGGTAGAGATTCCTATCACCAGCATCAAGAACCAGGCCAAGTCTGGTACCTGTTGGAACTACTCTACCTTGTCATTCTTCGAAGCAGAGATCCTCAAGAAGTCGGGCAAGACGTACGACCTCTGCGAGATGTTCGTCTGCAACAAGAACTACATGGATCGTGCTACCACGGTGGTGCGCATGCATGGTGACGCACAGTTCAGCCAAGGTGGTTCAGCCTACGACGTTTTAGCCGTCCTCGAAAGGGATGGTATCTGTCCTGAGGAGGCTATGCCTCTGCCTGGCACCATGTATGGTGATACGTTGAACAACTTTGCCGAGTTCTTCAACGTGATGACTCCCTATGTCGAGGCAGTGGCAAAGAGTTCTGCCAAGAACATCTCCAGCAAGACCTGGAAGAATGGTTTGCAAGGCATCCTCGACGCTTATCTGGGCAAGTGCCCCGAGACGTTCACCTACGAGGGCAAGACATACACCCCTCAGACCTTTGCCAAGAGCCTGGGCTTGGATTGGAATGACTATGTGTCTATCACAAGCTACACACATCACCCCTTCTACAAGGAGTTTGCCGTAGAGGTACAGGACAATTGGCGTCAGCCCGGTTCATGGAACCTTCCCATCGACGAAATGGCACGTGTCATCGACGTGGCTGTTCGCAATGGTTACACAGTAGCCTGGGGTGGTGATGTATCTGACAAGGGTTTCACCCGTCAGGGTCTGGCTATACTCTACGATGCTGAGGGCACTCCCACAGTGGCTGGCACCGACATGGACCGTTGGTTGGGTCTTTCCAAGACCGAGAAGCAACAGAAGGTAGCCGACCTGGGCGTGAACGCTGCTGAGAAGACTCCCACTCAGGAAATGCGTCAGGAGGAATTCGACAACTGGGAACTGACCGATGACCACGGTATGCTGATCTACGGCATCGCCAAGGACCAGAATGGACGTGAGTATTATATGGTAAAGAACTCGTGGGGCGAAGCTGGCGAATACAAAGGCATCTGGTACATGTCCAAAAACTTCATCGTAGCCAAAACGATGGACTTCATGGTCAACAAGAATGCCATTCCTAAGGACATCCGTAAGAAGCTTGGCATCTAAGTTATGAACTATCAGTGGAAATACCAAACACCTACTGAAGAACAACAAGAAACAGCAAAGGCCCTGGCCCACGACCTTGGAATCAACCCTGCTCTGGGTTGGCTCTTAATGCGAAGGGGCATCACAAACCAGCAGGATGCCAAGCATTTCTTCCGTCCGCAACTCAACGAACTGCTCGACCCATTCTTGTTTAAGGACATGAGAACGGCAGTGGAGCGTCTCAACGAAGCGTTAGGAAAGAAAGAGCGCATCCTGGTATATGGCGACTATGATGTAGATGGCTGCACAGCAGTCGCATTGGTCTATAAGTTCTTGCAACAGTTCTACTCTAATGTGGACTACTATATCCCCGATCGCAATGAGGAAGGATATGGTGTTTCACATAAGGGAGTGGACTATGCCAAGGAAACGGATGTCAAGCTCATCATTGTGCTTGACTGTGGCATCAAGGCTATCGAAGAGATCAGCTATGCCAAGTCGTTAGGCATCGACTTCATCATCTGCGACCACCATGTGCCCGATGAGGAACTGCCACCCGCTGTGGCCATCCTCAATGCCAAGCGCGAGGACGGCACCTATCCCTACAAGGATCTGTCGGGATGTGGCGTGGGATTCAAGTTCATGCAGGCTTTTGCCATGGACAATGGCATTGAGTTTGCACAGCTCATCCCGCTACTCGACCTCTGCGCCATCAGTATTGCTTCCGACATCGTGCCTATCCTGGGCGAGAACCGCATACTGGCTTACCACGGATTGCGTCAGCTCAATGGCAATCCCAGTGTGGGTGTAAAAGCCATCCTTGACATCTGCGGATTGGGCGAGAAGGAGATTACGATGAACGACATCATCTTCAAGATAGGCCCTCGCATCAACGCTTCAGGACGTATGCAAAACGGCAAGATGGCCGTATCACTACTGGTGGAGAAAGACCCCGTGCAGGCACTTCGCAAGGCCGAGCTCATCAACGACTTTAACGAGCAACGCAAGGACTTGGACAAAGCGATGACAGAAGAGGCCAACAAGGTAGTAGAAAGTTTGGACAAGCAGAACGAGCCTCACTCCATAGTTATATATAATGAGGAGTGGCATCGTGGCCTCATTGGCATCGTGGCCTCACGCCTCACGGAAATCTATTTCCGTCCGGCAGTGGTGCTTACACGCACCGATGACATTGCCACTGGTTCTGCACGTTCGGTCAGCGGGTTCGACATCTACAAAGCCATAGAAAGCTGTCGTGACATTCTTGAAAACTTCGGTGGGCACACCTATGCGGCAGGTTTGTCGCTCAAGGTAGAGAACATTCCCGAGTTCAAGCGCCGTTTTGGGGAGTATGTGGAAAAGCACATCACCCAAGAGCAAATCAGCGCACAACTCGACATTGAATACGCACTTAACTTCAAGGACATCAACCGTAAGTTCTTCAACGACCTCAAGCGGTTCTATCCCTTTGGTCCCAACAATCCCAAGCCTATGTTCTGCTCTCTGCAGGTTTACGACTATGGCACAAGCAAGGTGGTAGGACGTGAGCAGGAGCATATCAAACTCGAACTGGTGGACAACAAGAGCAATAATGTTATGAACGGTATTGCCTTCGGACAAAGTTCACAGGTGCGATACATCAAGAGTAAGCAATCCTTCAGCATTGCCTACACTATTGAGGAGAATACGCACAAGCGCGGGGAAGTGCAACTGCAAATAGAGGACATCCGTCCATCAGAATAATCCCTCTCACTACGGGAGGGGAGTAACCATTCAGATTACTTATATGGACGAGTTATGCAATATGCAAAATACACCTAAGCCCCTCCCCCTCAACGGGGAGGTGGCAGAAGGTCAGAGGGCTGCTTTTGCGGAGAAGCTGCTTCATGAGCATTTTGGCTACGACTCGTTCCGTGGCATCCAACGAGAAATCATCGATAACATCATGTCAGGCAAAGATACGCTTGGCTTGATGCCTACTGGTGGTGGCAAGAGCATCACCTTTCAAATTCCTGCACTTGCCTGCCAAGGCACCTGTGTCGTCGTTACCCCACTCATTGCCCTGATGAAGGATCAGGTAAACCACTTACGCAAAAAGGGCATCAAGGCTACAGCGGTGTACACGGGAATGACACACGAGAAGGTCATTACCGCACTCGAGAACTGCATCCTTGGAGATTACAAACTACTTTACATCTCACCTGAACGTATCTGTAGCGAACTCTTCCAAGCCAAACTGGCACACATGAATGTCAGTTTCATCTGTATCGACGAGGCTCATTGTATCTCACAATGGGGGTATGATTTCCGTCCCAGTTATCTACAGATAAAGCAGATACGTAAGATGGTGCCTCACGCGCCCGTACTGGCGCTTACGGCTACTGCCACCCTTCCCGTCATCGATGACATCCAGCAGCAACTGGAGTTCAAGCAAAACAATGTCTTTCGCATGAGTTTTGAGCGAAAGAACCTTGCCTACATCGTGCAAAAGGCAGAAGAAAAGGAGAGTGCCATCAAACGTCTGCTCGACGAGAATGAAGGAAGCATCATCATCTACACACGCAACCGTCAGCAAACCAAGGAGTATGCCGACAAAATACTTTCCTGGGGGCATACGGCCATCCACTACCATGCAGGACTCAGCAATGCAGAGAAAGACGACCGACAAGCCAAGTGGCAAGATGGGAAAATACGAATCATGGTATCCACCAATGCATTCGGTATGGGTATCGACAAGTCGGATGTACGTCTGGTCATCCATGCCGGTGTCCCCGACTCTGTCGAGGCGTACTTTCAGGAGGCTGGACGTGCCGGTCGTGATGGTGCCCCTGCAAGAGCCATCCTACTCTACAACAGCACAGACATCAAGACGCTGAGACGGCGCGTGGACGAGGCTTTCCCTACCAAGGAACAGATCAAGCAAATCTATCTGGAGGTGTGCTGCTACTACGAATTAGCCATCGGTTTTGGACAAGGTATGCGAAAGGAGTTCAATCTGCAGGATTTCTGCAGGAAGTTCCGCCACTTTCCCACTATGGTCGAAAGTGCATTAGGCATACTCACGAAATCGGGATACATCGAATACACCGATGCAGAGGAAGGAGCAAGCCGTGTGATGATCAATGTCACACGAGACGAACTCTACCACATTCCTGATACAGACAAGCATGCCGAAAGCATATTGCAGGCTCTCTTTCGTCAATACTCTGGCTTGTTTGTGCGTCTGGTCACCATTGACGAGTCGCTCATCGCAAAGACAACCTCGTTGACTCATGAGGAGGTTTACCACGAACTCAAGGAACTCAACCATCGTGGCATCATTACCTTCATCCCTCGCAAAAACATTCCCCACATCACATTCACCCGTGAGCGAAGAGATGCAGCAATAATACGCATACCCTATGAGGTGTACGAGGCAAGAAGAGACAACCTACAAGAACGTATCGAAGCTATGATTGGCTACCTTACTGAGGACGATACCTGTCGCAGTTCTTACCTCCTGGACTATTTCGGAGAGAAGAATACGCATTCGTGTGGGCAATGCGACATCTGCACAGAGTATGACGAGACAGGTCACCCAGTAATGAATCTGCTCAAAAAGGTAGCATCTATTTTCTCCACCCATCCCACACAAAAACAAGAGCAATACGATAAAGAATATGCCAACATCAAGCAAAGTCTGATTGCCCAGCTCAAAGAGGCCGGAAGCATACATCCATTTATGCTTGACTTTGGCAACTACAACGAAGACATTGTAAAAGACGTCATAAAGCAGATGAGTGACGATGGTGAGATAATAACCGACGACACCTTCCGCATCTCACTTTCCAAGATTGATTAATCTCCTCCGCCAGTCATTGTACGAGGCAGCCAGTACTACCGACGCAACAAGGTCAGCCGTCATTTAGGTAACAGGAACTTAAGATATTGTTTCTTAAAGATATGAGTATTTAAGGAAGCTGAAGGTAGTGAGAGGAAGTTAAGGGTAGTTATGAGGAAAACACAATCACATAGGTGAAGGCATCAAGGAGTGAGACACACATCCTTACGCTCGACTTACCGTTCAGCACTACTTTCGTTCCGTAGGCAGAATTGCCTGCACTAGAACCTCCTGCATCCTCCTCTTCCCGGTCGCATCTACATTCTTTTGCAAGACATTCGTCTTTAGCTCGGTTTGCAGCTTAGCACTACTTTTGTCCCCTTCGGCAAAAGTACCTGCATAAGAACTTCCAGTAACTTCCCTTAACTTCTTTAAAATCCTAAAAACAAACAATGACAAACACACTATGCGTCAGTCGAGAAACGCCACAATCCGTGAATGTTACAATAAGCGTAAACCGCAATCACATCATCAGAGATGAGGAAAAATGCTTCGGGAGTACTGTTGGGAAGAAGCCGTCGCAATTCAAAACCACGAGAGGTCTCCAGACAGATAAAACAAATGTGATGTTCAGTAGTGGCAGGATGAGGCTTCTTGCCTACGCAAACCTTCAGCGTACAATAATCCATTCTGAGAAGTGAGGGTAAATGGCTCTCCGTTACTCCATCGGTACTATTGGCATTTAGCTCTATCATCTCCTTACCGCAGCAATAGGGGGTAATGGTGCTATCAACCACTTTCACAACGACATTGCCACACACGCTACATTTATAAAACTTAATCATGGCTAATCTACATTAAAAGTGAAAACTATGCTATCCATATCTCTGCATTGTGAATCTTGGGACGCTCATACTTGCGCATGGACAGTTTGTTGTCCAACTGGAAAGCAAGGCAAGGGTTGTCGCGCGTCATCATGAATTGCTGCAACATCTCCTTGCAGTCCTGTTCCTCCTCCACTTGCTCGTTAACAAACCACGTGATAATATTGATAGTGGCATAGTCATTTTGCCGATATGCTTCGTGTGCTATGGCATGAATCATCTCGGTCACCTTCTGCTCATGCTTCAAGGCTTCCTCGAACAAGCTGACAGAAGATTCCCAATTGTGGCACACGCCCTGCATAGCATCAAGCCTAATGTGCTCACCCCTGGAAATCAAATAGTTTTGCAGTATGCGCGAATGATCCAACTCTTCGCGAGCCTGCACATAAAACCAATTGGCTACTCCGCAGTTGCCCTTATGACGGGCATCAAGCGACATGGACAGATATAAGAATGCCGACCATAGTTCGGCGTTGATCTGCCTGTTGATTAACTCACAAATTTCTTTAGTAATCATAATCGTCTCCTTTCTTTTTTGTTAAATCGGAGGCAAAGGTATGCATAAATACGATTATAATTCTACATTTGCATGGCAACGTTGCTATATGTCAATAAGATATGCTTATGGCATGAAGGCATAAGCATAGCATTTACTTAATCTCGTTTCTCCACCATCATCTTCCAATAGGTATGGCCAAAGATGAATAGGTCACCTGCGGGTTTAAAGCCCAAGCTGGCATAGAGATGCTGGGCACGGGTGTTGATGGGATCAACAGCCAAGGTGACATGCAAGCCTAACGAAGAACCCTGCGCAATGGCTTGCTGCAACAGGGCACGACCTATGCCCTGACCACGAAAGGCGGGCATGACTGCCAATGAGTCGAGATAATACTCTCCGGGAACTGCTTCGTCCTCCATACCCGGGAACTCCACTCCCAGATGCTGACGGACAAGTGCCATGGTGACCTGGCGCATAGCACGGTAACGACTTCCATCATAGGCAGTAATCATGCCCGCAGGGATGCCGTCAACCTCGGCAATCAGCGTGTTGCACCATGAGTAAAGCACATCGTCGCGCTCACAGATGACACGCCCGAAGAGACGTATCTGCTCTTCGGGCGTATCGTTGTATAACATCGCCATGTGGAAACCTCGCGCTATGAAAGTCGCATCGTCCACCGTGGCAGGACGAAAACTGAGTACCATCGTTTACTATTACAGATTCAGGTTGAAACCAATGGCCAACACATCGTTCTTGCGTGAGTAGAGGTCGCTCTTCACACCACCGAGCGTGTTGACGGTACGGTCGCTATAGAAGGTATGCATGTAACCCAGGTCGATGTCGAAACGGTCGGTAGCCTTGATGCGGAAGCCAAAACCTACCATGTGGTTGGAGAGGTTGAAGCTGAGGTCGTTCATGTACTCGTCCGACAAACCATATTGTGTTGTCTGCCATGAGGCACTCACTGCCAAGCGCTTGGCAAGGCTGTACTCTACAGAGGCATTGAGCTCCCATGTGTTATGGTCGATGAGATCCTGCTTGTCACCATATTTCTTAGCGCTCTTATCAAAATACACATTGTAACCAGCACCCATGCGAAGCTTCTCGTTGGGAGTGTACATGGTACCCAGCGACAGGATGCCGGGAATGTCCTCGCGAACCTTTTTCCCGTCGGCAAACTGACCCAGCACGTTTCCAGGCTGAGAGGCCTGCAGCTTGGCAAAGTCGTTCATCTCGGTCTTGTTCTTGAGGTTCATCTTAGTGGGAGCCTCAAATTTCGCAGCAAAGTTCCACTGGTCGTTCACCTTATAGTCGATGCCAATGATGGGGGTGATGCCGAAGCTTGTCTGGTCAGCATTCATGGTCAGCGTATTGTCGCCCAGCTTCTGCACGCCAGCATCCTCGCCCGTAAGGTCAGCACCCATCAGCGCCTTGGTAGGAACCGAGTAGCTGTAAGCATAATTCGCAGCTACATCCTGCACATAGCCATAGTAGTTGCAAGAGGCATACACACCGCGCACACCTACAAAACCCGACAAATTATCGCTGAACTTATAGGCTGCGCCCAACTGCAAACCAAAGTAGTAACTGCGACCGCGCATGAAAGCATCGAGAGAATAGCCCGTCATAGCGCTTTTGAAGGTACCAGCATCCACGATACCGCTTGCCATTTCCGAAGGCACGCCAGCCTTCGTCAGCCCATCGTAAACCGTACTCTTCACCATACCGGTCACCATGCCGGGCAACTGCTGTGCAATGGTGCTGCTGTAGAGGGTCTCAAACGAGCCCAAGCCCTTGTCGAACTCACACTTGCCACCACCACCGGTAAGGGCAAAGTGTCCGCTGAAGCTCCACTTGTCCTTGTTGTATGCCACGGTAAGCGAGGGAACCACAGGAGCAAGAGCCTTACCCTTGAACTCGTGGGTAGCATTCTGATTTTGGGTATTCAAAGCGAAGTAAGGGAAAGTCGTTGAGATATTGCGCTGCTGAATGGCCGTCTGGCTGTTAAGACTCAAGTGCCAGCCATCACCCAGGAAAGCACCACCCGCAGGATTGGCATAAATACCCGCAATGTCGATGAGACCATTCTGAGCCATATAGCGCAGGAATGCTGCATTCTGATTGGAGTTTGTGAGCAGGCCACCAGCCTGAACCGTCATAGTTCCAAAAGCAAGGAGAGCTGCTGAAAGAATAGATTTTTTCTTCATAAAGTACGATTATTAAACAATTTAAACCTTATTACCACACATCTCGACAATGTTCTATTTTGTCGAAGATATGTTCTATTTCGACGCAAAGGTAGTATTTTCTGCAATAACGAGCAAACTTTTTGAGGAAAAATGCACAGTAAGTACACAAAATGTGCAAAAACGAGGCACTCCATCACCTTTCCGTCAAAGGCAACGTCAGCCATACCGTCTGCTAAGAACGGAAGAAAAGAACGAACGAGGCATGCAAGCATACTTTTGCGAGGCTTCTATGTGCACCCTACTTTCACACACTCTGCTTACGTCTGGCTTACGTAAAAACACGTAAGCCAGACGTAAGCCAATCGAGCGAAGAGAGTGTGCTGGTAGGAGCCTGACTGAACTTTTGGGCGCTTCTGCCCTGCCCCATCGGCTATGATGCACGCATTATTCCTACTTCATTAGCACAAAAAAAACAAAAAATACAAGGCAAATGCTCCGAAGTTATTATTTCATCACGACTAAAATTTGGATAATCGCATAATTATAAGTACCTTTGCACCCAAATTTGAAATAACTAAAATAAAATATGTTTGATAATCTAAGCGAGAGACTTGAACGATCCTTCAAGATTCTGAAGGGTGAGGGAAAGATTACCGAGATCAATGTAGCAGAAACACTTAAGGATGTGCGCCGTGCATTGCTTGATGCCGACGTCAACTACAAAGTGGCAAAGGAGTTTACCGACACGGTAAAGAAGAAGGCTTTAGGCCAGAACGTGCTTACAGCCGTGAAGCCCAGTCAGCTGATGGTGAAGATTGTTCACGACGAGCTGGCCGACCTGATGGGTGGCGACACCGCAGAGCTGAACCTTCCAGGCCATATAGGCGACCCCACCATCATCCTTATGGCTGGTCTTAACGGTTCGGGTAAGACCACCTTCACCGGTAAGCTGGCCAAGATGCTGAAGGAGAAGAAAGCCAAGAATCCCCTCGTGGCAGCCTGCGATACCTTCCGTCCTGCCGCTATGGAGCAGCTGAAGGTGCTGGCCGACCAGGTGGGCGTGCCCTGCTACCTCGAGATGGGTGCTACCGACCCCGTCAAGGTGGCGCTTAACGCCATTCAGGAGGCACGCGCCAAGGCCAA
>JAZLKL010000069.1:0-53217 GCA_045597585.1 Bacteroidaceae bacterium
CCCATTGTGTAGTGGATAGCAGGGTAGATCATCATAGGCTTGTAGTAGTCAACGCCGTTAACAGTCTTAACGAACTCGCCTGGGTTTACGTCAGTGATTTCCTCGTACATGTCGAAGAGGTTACCGTAGCGCTGGCGAACAACGTCGATGCCGAGACGCTGGATAGACTCAGAGAAGTCGAGGAATACAGCGAGACCTGTGTTGTTTACACCGAAGCCCTTGTCGCAACGCTCCTTGGCAGCACGTGAAGCAACGTCACGTGGAACGAGGTTACCGAATGCAGGATCACAACGCTCCAAGTAGTAGTCACGATCCTCTTCGGGAATCTCGTAACCCTGCTTGGTACCATCCTGCAATGCCTTGGCATCTTCCAACTTCTTGGGAACCCAGATACGGCCATCGTTACGCAGAGACTCTGACATCAAGGTCAACTTAGACTGCTTGTCGCCATGAACAGGAATACAAGTGGGGTGAATCTGTACATAAGAGGGGTTAGCCATCATAGCACCCTTACGGTAGCACTGGATAGCAGCTGTGCAGTTACAACCCATAGCGTTGGTAGAAAGGAAGTATGCATTACCATAACCACCAGTAGCAATAACTACTGCATTGGCGCTGAAACGCTCCAACTTACCGGTAACAAGATTCTTGGCAATGATACCGCGAGCACGACCGTCAACGAGTACCACATCCTCCATCTCGTAACGAGTGTAGAGCTTAACCTTACCACGACCTACCTCCTTACTCAAAGAAGAGTAAGCACCGAGCAAGAGCTGCTGACCGGTCTGACCCTTTGCATAGAAGGTACGGCTTACCTGAGCACCACCGAATGAACGGTTTGCCAACATGCCACCATACTCACGAGCGAAAGGAACACCCTGTGCCACGCACTGGTCGATAATGTTGTTGCTGACCTCAGCCAGACGATATACGTTAGCCTCACGAGCACGATAGTCACCACCCTTAACGGTATCATAGAACAAACGATAAACAGAGTCGCCATCGTTCTGATAGTTCTTGGCAGCATTGATACCACCCTGTGCAGCGATAGAGTGAGCACGACGAGGGCTATCCTGGATGCAGAAGTTATATACGTTAAAGCCCATCTCGGCAAGTGAAGCAGCAGCACTGGCACCAGCCAAACCTGTACCTACAACAATAACGTCGAGCTTAAGCTTATTCTTGGGATTTACCAAACGCTGATGTGCCTTATAGTTAGTCCACTTCTCAGCTACGGGTCCTTCGGGAATTCTTGAATTTATAGTCTTTGCCATAATTTTATGAACAATTTAGCATTTACAAATTACGTTTTTACCTCGCAGATTAACAACCGCCACAGCAAGAAGCAGCACTTTCACAACATTCCTTTGCGCTTTCCATTACATCCTTGTAGTCGCTAGGAGCATAACCGAGGCAGAATGCAACAGCCACAGCCACGAACATCAGAATAATGATAGTTGAGTAGATGTTGCCAATGCAGCGCCAACGGTTGAGCCAAGTCTTACCGCTCCAACCCATAGTCTGCATAGAGCTCCAGATACCATGGCTCAAGTGGAACCAGAGAGCGCACAACCATACGAGGTAGATGCCGGTGTAGATGTAACCACAAGTTGTAGTGGGCTGGCTGGGGCAACCACCGTGGAAGGTGTTGACGATGTGGAATACACCGTTGGTAGCCATGGCAGCACCCTCGTTCTCAACCAACTCAGCAAACATCATGTTGTACCAGAAGTTGTACAAGTGAAGAAGCATACCGAGAATTACGATGATACCCAGAACAAGCATGTTCTGGCTTGCCCATTCTACCTTTTCAGGTTTGTTGGTAATGGCATACTTGCTGTTACCACGAGCCTTTCTGTTTTGGAAAGACAAAATGAAAGCATAGATGAAATGCAAAGCTACTAAGCCAGCCAAACCGATAGTTGCCACAACGGCATACCAGTTGGCACCCAGGAACTCACAAATCATGTTGTAGCCCTTAGCACTGAAAAGAGCTACGACGTTCATTGACGCATGGAAGGTCAAGAACAGGACAAGAGCAACACCGGTTACCGACATCACAACTTTCCTACCAATTGATGATTTGATTAACCACATAAATGATTGAATTTAATTAATAATTATTTGATTTAATTTTTGGTTTAACACTTCATTCGGGTGTGACATAAATCACGCGCGTAACAATAATTAGGTATATTTGGTGCAAATTTAGAACTTTTTTACGATTTGTACAAACAAAAAGGGCAATTGTTTCATTAAAAATCATTACTTTTGTGGCTAGAAACATAATTAAAGGAAAAAATGGAGTTAAAATACGATGTCATTGTTGTTGGTGCAGGCCATGCCGGTTGTGAAGCTGCTGCAGCAAGTGCACGTCTTGGAGCCAAGACTTGCCTGGTGACAATGGACATGAATAAGATTGCACAGATGTCGTGCAATCCTGCTGTAGGTGGCATTGCAAAAGGTCAAATTGTTCGCGAAATAGATGCCCTCGGTGGGCACATGGGAACTGTAACGGACAAATGCTCAATCCAGTTTCGTATGCTCAACCGTTCAAAAGGACCTGCCATGTGGAGTCCTCGAGCCCAATGCGACCGAGGCAAGTTTATCTGGGCGTGGCGAGAGATTCTTGAGAACACCCCCAACCTGTCCATCTGGCAGGACCAGGTAAAGGAACTACTTGTAAATGATAACAAAGTAGTGGAGGGAGTGGTAACATACCTTGACGTAACCATCAAAGCTCGTTGTGTAGTCATCACAGCTGGTACCTTCCTTAATGGATTGATGCACATTGGAAGAACCAAGCTGGCAGGTGGAAGAACGGCTGAGCCTCCTTCAATAATGCTTACAGAATCCATTACAAAACATGGCATAAAGTCAGGACGCATGAAGACAGGAACACCTGTCAGAATTGATGGCCGTTCAGTTGATTTCAGCCTAATGACAGAGCAACCAGGAGAAACAGATTACCACAAATTCTCCTATATGGGTCAACAACGTGAATTACCGCAACTTCCGTGCTGGATATGCTTTACAAATCCCAAAGTTCATGAGCAACTGAAACTGGGATTGCCAGACTCTCCCCTTTTCAATGGACAGATACAAAGTATCGGTCCAAGATACTGCCCTAGCATTGAAACAAAATTGGTAACTTTTGCAGACAAAGACCAACATCAACTATTCTTGGAACCAGAAGGAGAGAACACACAGGAATTTTATTTGAACGGATTCTCGTCATCACTTCCAATTGACATACAACTAAACGCACTAAGAGAAATTCCCGCATTCCGTAACCTTCAAGTGTATCGACCAGGGTATGCGATAGAATATGATTATTTTGACCCACAACAATTATACGCATCTTTAGAGTCAAAGATTGTGGACGGATTGTTCTTTGCCGGACAAGTAAACGGAACTACCGGTTACGAGGAGGCTGCTGGTCAAGGTATTGTAGCAGGAACGAATGCCGCCTTGAAATGCGCAGGCAGCCATCCGTTTATAATGCACAGAGACGAATCATACATAGCCGTACTTATCGACGATCTTGTAACAAAGGGAGTTGATGAGCCATATCGTATGTTTACTTCTCGTGCAGAATATCGCATCCTACTCAGACAAGATAACGCTGATGCTCGACTCACCAGCAAAGCCTACAAACTAAGGCTTGCTAATGAGGAGAGAATGCAAGCATGGACAGAAAAAGACACGCAGATAAAAAGAATCGTGGAGTTTGCTGAAACATTCTCCGTTAAGGCTAATCTTATCAACGATGCCTTAGAAGCATTAGGTGAGCGCCCCCTCACAAAAGGATGTAAGCTTATCGACATTTTGTCGCGTCCTATGGTTAGCATCAACGGTATGGCACAACATATCAACAAACTCAAAGAATTGTTAAGTACAATTCCTGACAGACAAGAAGAGATTATTGAGGCGGCCGAAATACAAATTAAATACAACGGATACATTGAGCGAGAAAGACAACAGGCAGAAAAAATGAAAAGATTAGAATCGATAAAAATTCGCGATCATTTCGACTATTCCAGCTTACAATCACTCTCAACAGAAGCACGTCAAAAACTGACGCGTATAAACCCAGAGACACTGGCACAGGCCAGTCGTATCCCAGGCGTTTCGCCAAGCGACATCAACGTGTTACTTGTATTGATGAACCGATAATAATAACCATAAATATAATCGTAAAATGAACAACGAAACTCTTTTGAAAAACCTTCGTAATGTGCCAGACTTTCCCATAAAAGGAATTCAGTTCAAAGATGTAAGCACTTTGTTCAAAAGTGCCGATTGTATGAAAATCATGGTAGATGAACTCTACGAAATGTATAAAGACAAGGGCATCACGAAAGTGGTGGGAATAGAAAGTCGCGGTTTCGTTGTAGGAGCAGCTCTTGCATACCGATTAGGCGCCGGCTTAGTCATGTGTCGTAAACCTGGAAAACTACCTGCAGAAACAAAACAGAAGACTTACATGAAAGAATATGGTACGGACACAATAGAGATTCACACCGATGCTATTACAAAAGATGATGTAGTTTTATTGCACGATGATCTGCTTGCCACAGGTGGTTCAATGAAAGCAGCCTATGAATTAGTAAAAGACTTCAATCCAAAGAAGACTTTCATCAATTTCATTATCGAGCTTACAATAGAAGGATTAAATGGAAGATCGGTTTTCCCCGAAGAAACCGAAATAACAACCTTGATCCGAATATAATCCCACAAGCAAAAAAATACATACTAAATAAATTATAATTGCATTACGCTGTACTACTCACAATACAAACATACAGTTCACTCAGGTACAAAACACACTTTGCACTTGAAAAAGAACATTCACATCAGTATCCAAACATAGCACACCCTAATGCAAATTGAAATCTGGCAACGTACATAACCTAAAAGCATACATAATGGGAAAGTCACAAGAAAAAGAAGAACTACGGACCTATCTAATGGGGATAGTACATAATCTCCCAGAATGTCCTGGATGTTATCAATATTTTGACGACACAGATACCATTATATATGTAGGTAAAGCCAAGAACTTAAAAAGACGCGTTTCATCGTATTTTACTAAAACGCACGACAACCTAAAGACGAGAATACTCGTCAGCAAAATACGCAATATTAAATATATTGTCGTAAACACAGAAGAAGATGCACTTCTGCTCGAAAACAACCTAATCAAGCAACATAGTCCCAAATACAACATCCTGCTGAAAGACGGCAAAACGTACCCAAGCATCGTGGTTACGCACGAATATCTTCCGAGGATATTTATGACACGCAAGATAGACAAAAAGTTCGGAACATATTTCGGACCATACAGTCACGTACCCACACTTTACGGATTACTGGAACTTATAAAAAATCTGTATCCTTTGCGTAGATGTCACGAACGTATAAGTCCGGACTCCATTAAAGAAGGCAAGCATAAAGAATGTCTTGAATACCACATTAAAAACTGCAAAGCACCTTGTATAGGAAAGCAAAGCAGAGAAGAATACATTCAAAACATCGAAGAAGCAAAAGAGATTCTAAAAGGAAACACATCCGAGTTAGAAAAGAAAATGTTAAAAGAGATGCAGGCCTTATCGGAGGAAATGCGTTTCGAGGAAGCAGAAATAATCAAAAAGAAATATGTAATGCTCGAGAACTACCAAAGCAAGAGTGAGGTAGTAAGCAGAACCTGCCACAATATTGACGTCTTCAATATCGAGGACAACGAGAACGTTGCCTACATAAATTACCTACACATTACCAATGGCTGTGTAAACCAGGCATACACGTTCGAGTACGCTAAAAGAATGAACAATGAGACAAAAGAAGACCTTTTAGCTGCAGGAATACTTGAAATGCGAAATCGTTATAATAGTGAATCTAAAGAAGTTATCGTACCGTTCCCCGTGGAACATTTAAAGCAAGACTTTAATATTGTTGTTCCACAGAAGGGAGACAAGAAGAAGCTATTAGAACTTTCCAAGCTAAACGTACTTCAATACAAAAAGGATAGGATACAACAAAGCGACAAACTAAATCCAGAGCAAAAGGCAGTAAGATTACTAACCGAACTTAAGGACTTGTTACAGCTTCCTACCCTACCTATGCAAATAGAATGTTTTGACAACTCTAACATTTCGGGTAGCGACGCAGTAGCAGCTTGTATAGTATTCAAGAAAGGAAAACCCAGTAAGAATGATTATAGAAAATATAATATAAAATCGGTAGTGGGTCCTGATGACTACGCCTCAATGAAGGAAGTAGTAAGAAGACGTTATACCCGATTGTTAGAGGAAGAAGCCCCATTACCCGATTTAATCATTGCTGATGGAGGAAAGGGACAAATGGAAGTAATCCGGGAAGTGATAGAAGACGAACTCCATATAAATATACCTATAGCAGGCTTGGCAAAAAACGACAAGCATCGTACCAATGAACTGCTTTATGGATTCCCGCAACAGACAATCGGACTAAAGACAGATAGTGCCCTGTTTCATTTATTGACGAACATTCAGGACGAAGTGCATAGGTTCGCGATAAAGTTCCATAGAGAAAAACGATCCAAAAGCCAAATCAAATCTGAATTGGATTCCATAAAAGGAATAGGAGAAAAGACAAAGGAACAACTATTAAAGAAATTCAAGAGCATAAAAAGAATCAAAGAAACTAGTCTTGATGAAATAGCAAAAGAGATAGGTACAAGAAAGGCTGAGATTCTCAAACAAGCTCTCGACAACATAAAAGAATAAGATTCGTTTAACCTATTCATCAAGGAATATATGAGAATTGTCATACAAAGAGTAAAACATAGTTCCGTAACCATCAACGGTACGATCAAGAGCCAAATAGAAAAAGGATTCTTAATATTACTGGGTATTGAGGAAGCGGACAACAGCGAAGACATAGATTGGCTATGTAAAAAGATAATAGGATTGCGCGTGTTTGACGATGAGGAAGGCGTTATGAACAAAAGTATCATGGACATTCAGGGAGAAATACTTGTAGTAAGTCAATTCACGTTGATGGCATCCTATAAAAAAGGAAACAGACCAAGTTATATAAGAGCTGCAGGACATTCAACCGCAATCCCATTATATGAGGAGTTCTGTAAAAAACTCTCAACACAATTAGGTAAAGAGGTTAAGACTGGAGAGTTTGGCGCAGATATGAAAGTTGAGTTGCTGAACGATGGTCCCGTAACAATCTGTATGGATACTAAAAACAAAGAATAGAACGTCACAGAGAAAACCAATCAATATCTTTCTCCAAGAAATCTATAAATATATAAATAATGTATACATAAAGATCAAACGGATGAAAGAAAGAATATCTTAGTTAGGCAAATGAAGTTCGAGAAACAAAATAAGTAAAAACAGGAAAAAATCATCTACCTATTAAAACATAATATTAGATAAACAAACTTAAATAAAGAAAAAAGATGAGCGAATTAACAAAGTACGACGAAGCATTAAGCAAGTACATTACTGCGCTTGATGACGAAAAAGTAAAAGCTGAAGTAGCGAAGATAATCGAGAAGAAAGTACCAGAGAACGATACTTTAGAAGTCAAGAAATTCTTGATGGGAAGCGTAGAACTCACTACCCTAAAGTCAACTGATAGTGAAGAGAGCGTATTAGCTTTTACTGAAAAAGTTAACAAATTTGAAGATGCATATCCTGACCTGCCTCATGTAGCAACCATCTGCGTGTATCCTTGCTTTGCAAGTATTGTAAGCCAGAGTTTAGAGGTAGAAGGGGTAGAGATAGCTTGTGTATCTGGTAGCTTCCCTTCTTCACAGGCTCTCATCGAGGTTAAGGTAGCCGAAACAGCCTTAGCCGTAAAAGATGGCGCTACAGAGATAGACATAGTCATGAGCGTAGGAAAATTCCTGAGTGGTGATTATGAAACCGTTTGCGATGAGATTAGTGAACTCAAGGCT
This sequence comes from Bacteroidaceae bacterium, assembly GCA_045597585.1. Classification (GTDB taxonomy): domain Bacteria; phylum Bacteroidota; class Bacteroidia; order Bacteroidales; family Bacteroidaceae; genus Physcousia. The sequence continues at coordinate 7,958 of JAZLKL010000069.1, forward strand.
ACCTGTGGAGAGAAAAAGATGAAAGTAATTCTTGAGACTGGTTTGTTAGGAAGCGCTACCAACATCAAGAAAGCTTCAATCTTGGCTATGTATGCAGGTGCAGACTACATAAAGACCAGTACAGGTAAAGAGAACCCTGCAGCCACACCAGAGGCAGCTTACGTGATGTGTCAAGCAATCAAGGAGTATTATGACAAAACAGGCATACAAATTGGATTTAAGCCTGCAGGTGGTTTGAACACCGTTCACGATGCATTAGTGTACTACACTATTGTAAAAGAGGTACTCGGTGAGAAATGGCTTACTAACCAATGGCTTCGTTTGGGTACAAGCCGACTGGCCAATCTGTTACTTAGCGAAGTTCTGGGAAGCGAAACCAAATTCTTCTAATTTCTCTCTTGTTGAATAAACACATTTTCCCATAAGTGAGAAAGGGGAGAAAAAACACCTCCCCTACTCCATTTTTGACGTGTTTTAGGTGATTTATTTCGACCCGTAATACACAAAAAACAAAAAGAAGCGATTCTCAATTAGGGAAATTTAAGTTTATCTATTTAATTATCAGGTGTTTATATATTATAAATCTTGTACATAAAAAACAAGCAAAGAGAATTGAAAAGAGCAAACATAGACAAATAAAGCAAAAAAGCAGAATAAAAATGAAGAAGTACATTACTTTGTCCTCAATAGTCGCATTGGGGTTGCTTACAAGCTCATGTATTGTGAGCAGAAAGAAATATGACGAGTTAGATAGTAAGTACTGGGCCACGATGTTCTCACGTGACAGCCTGGGCAATCTATTAAATCTATCACGCAAGCAAAGTGACAGTCTTGCATATATGCTGAATGCTTCGCGTACACAATGTCTCGGATTGCTTTCTGACACCACAAGTCTGAGAAATGAACTGCGCAGCTATGTAAGTAAACTCAATAGTGCAAATGCTGAAAACGAGAAACTGAACCAGCAACTGGCTTCAAAGAACAAGGCTCTGGATGCAGGTGCAAAGACCATCAGCGAGATGCAGAAGATTATCGATGAGCAAAACAAAAAGGTTCAAGACTTGTTTGACAACGTGAAGAATGCCCTGATGGGATTCAACAGCGATGAGTTAACCGTACGCGAAGAAGGAGGTAAAATCTACGTCGCCATGTCAGATAAGTTGTTGTTCGAGTCGGCAAGTGCTCAGGTTAACGATTTAGGAAAAGAAGCACTTGGCAAGTTGGCCGATGTGCTGAACAAGCAGGTGGATATTGACGTGTACATAGAAGGACACACCGACAGTATTCCCATCAAAACCGCAGTATTCAAGGACAACTGGGATCTTAGTGTAATCAGAGCTACCAGTGTGGTACGTATATTGACAGAGACCTATAGCGTGAATCCCTTACAGATACAACCTAGTGGAAGAGGCGAATATAAGCCCATAGACACCAATAGTACGCCTGAGGGAAGAGCTAAGAACCGTAGAACTGAGATTATCATGGCTCCCAGACTTGACAAACTCTATGAAATGCTGAAAAACTAATTGTCGCGACTGACAACCAAATTCACGAACTGGCGAAGGGAATCAGTATATTCCGACTGAGGAAGCAAAGACAACTGCTGAAGCGCAAGGTCAGCATAATGTTCCATACAACTCTTGGCATACTGCAATCCGCCTTGATTAAGGGTAAAATTCACCAATGTGCTGATTTCCTGAGCAGAAGCCTCACAACGACGAACCTTGAGTGCAAGATCAAGCATTCGAGGTTCGTTGCTTTCTATCTGACCTTTTGACAAAGCCTCTTCTTGCTGATTGATGGCAAAGATGGCAGGAAGCGTTAGTTTTCCTTCCTTCATGTCGTTTCCTGAAGGCTTTCCCAGATCAATACCGCCAGAATAGTCGAGCATGTCATCACGTATCTGGAATGCGATACCGATATACTCACCGTATAGACGCATAGCCTCTTGTTGTTGAGCGTCGGCACCTGCCAATAAAGCACCAATCTGTGCACTGGTGCTAAACAATACAGCCGTCTTGCAACGAATCACATCATAATAGGCACTCTCCTCCACCCTATCCGAATCGAGCGTATAGAGTTGAAGCAATTCTCCGTCGGCCAATAACTCGGACACCTTGGCAATGCTATTCACCACATCCACGTTACGTGTCTTGGCTGAGTGCTGAAGCGAACGTGCCAGCAGATAATCGCCTACCAATACGGCTGCCTGAGCAGACATCAGTTTGTTTACAGAGGCCTGACCACGGCGCATATCGCTCTCGTCCACGATGTCATCGTGTACCAAGCTCGCTGTGTGAAGCAGTTCCATGCTCACAGAAGCATGCAAGACCTCATTTGACGCATCCCCAAAGCAACGAGCCGACAGCAGCGTCAGAATGGGACGCATACGTTTGCCCTGACGCTTTCTGATGTGTTGAAGCGCAAAGTGCAATAAAGGATTCTCATGAGTAAAGTCTTTCTCATAGAGAGAGAGATATTGTTCCAAATCCTTTTCTATAGGTTTACGAATTAGCGCCAGTTGGTCCATTATTATGCAGATAAACTTGATTTACGTGCAAAATTACATAAAAAATACTATATTATCCGTATTTTTTGGTTAAATTTGAAGCGAAAAAATAAAACCCATTATACATAACCGCATTTTTAGTGTGCAATAGTTTTGATACTCAACCCCATATTTCACTATGCAGAAACTGTTTTTACTTGATGCCTACGCACTCATATATCGTGCATACTATGCCTTTATCAAAAACCCTCGCATTAACTCCAAAGGCGAGAACACCTCTGCCATCCTTGGCTTTGTGAACACCCTGGAGGAAGTGTTGCAGAAAGAGTGTCCTACCCACATAGGAGTGGCATTCGACCCTCATGGAGGTACATTCCGCCACGAGGCCTACCCTCCCTATAAGGCGCAACGTGAGGAAACACCCGAAGCCATTCGCTTTGCCGTTCCAAAGATAAAGGAACTACTTGCTGCCTACCGTATCCCTGTGTTTGAAGTACCGGGGTTCGAGGCTGATGACGTGATAGGAGCATTATCGCATCAGGCCAATGCCATAGGAGTAGAAACCTACATGATGACACCCGACAAGGACTATGGCCAGCTCGTAACAGAGCATGTAAGGATGTATCGTCCTGCCCATGGCTCTTCCGAAGCCGAGATCCTAGATCCTAAGGAAGTATGTGAGAAATGGGGCATCGATACGCCTTCGCAAGTCATCGACCTCCTCGGACTTATGGGCGACTCGTCGGATAACTTTCCCGGATGCCCTGGTGTGGGCGAGAAAACGGCCGTAAAGCTTATCAAAGAGTATGGCAGTATAGAAGGTCTGCTGGAACGCAGTTCGGAGCTTAAAGGTGCCTTGAAAACGAAAGTAGAAGACCATGTGGAGGACATCAAGATCAGCAAATGGCTGGCTACCATCCGACTGGATGTTCCCATCACGCTCAACATGGAGGAACTCCGCAAAGAAGAACCCGACAATGAAGCCATACAGCGCATGTTCCAAGAGCTGGAGTTTCGTCATCTGCTGAAGAAAAAGGGAGCCGTACAGGATACCGATGCCGATAGCCAGTCACAGGGTGGAAAACCCAATAAAAAGACTGGCAAAAAAGATAGAGTCCCCGAGGGGCAGATGGACTTGTTCAGCATGTTCGAAGCATCTGAGAGCACTTCTACAACTCCCGTAGGCGAAAGCAAGGAAGCTCAGGCAGAAACCAGTGCCCCAAAGTCAGGAACATACAACGAGGGGGGAGAGATGGCAACAGAGGAAGCCAATCCAACGTACAAGACCTACAAAGACTTCGACGTGGATTACCAGCTTGTAGATACTCCTGAGAAACGGCAGCAACTCATTGCGCTCCTGGCAGATGCCCCGCAACTTTGCCTGGATACCGAAACCACCAGCACCAATGCCCTAGAGGCCAAACTGGTAGGCATCAGTTTTGCCATCAAGGAGCATCAAGCCTTCTATGTGCCCATACCCGATGCTGAAGTCATACAAGAATTCAAGGCCCTGTACGAGAATCCTCACACGCTCAAGATTGGTCAGAACCTGAAATACGACCTTACGGTGTTGGCTAACTATGGCATCCATCTGGGCGGACCTATGTTCGACACCATGATTGCCCACTATCTGCTGCATCCTGAGATGCGCCATGGCATGGATTACCTGGCTGCCGCCTACCTCAACTACCAAACCATACACATTGACGAACTGATAGGCAAGAAGGAGAAGGGCAAGAAACAGAAGACGATGGATCAGCTCCAGCCCGAAGACATATATATATATGCCAGCGAGGATGCCGACATCACGCTGCAACTGAAGAATCTCTTTGAACCTCAGTTGGCAGAGAATGGCAACGAGAAGCTTTTCCGTGAGATAGAGATGCCCTTGATGCCCGTACTGGCACAGATGGAACGCGAGGGCGTGTGCATCGACACGCAATCGCTGAAGGAGACCTCTACCCTGTTCACACAGCAAATGCTTGAGATGGAGAAGCAGATTCACGAACTGGCTGGAATGGACTTCAACATATCCTCTCCCAAACAAGTGGGCGAAGTTCTGTTTGAGCATCTCAAGCTATCCGACAAGGTGCGCAAAACGAAAGGCGGACAGTATGCCACCTCCGAAGATATATTGGAAAAGCTGCGCTCCAAGCATCCTGTGGTAGAAAAGATATTGGAGTACAGAGGAGTGAAGAAACTATTGAGTACCTACATCGATGCCCTGCCCTTGCTTATCAACAGCCAGACGGGGCACATACACTCATCCTTCAACCAGGCTGTCACCACTACGGGACGACTGTCGAGCAGCGACCCCAACTTGCAGAACATTCCCGTACGAGATGCACAAGGCAAGGAAGTACGAAAGGCCTTCATACCCGACAAGGGTGAAGAGTTCTTCTCGGCCGACTACAGTCAGATAGAGCTGCGACTCATGGCTCACCTCAGCGGCGATGCCAACCTCATAGAGGCCTTCGTGGAGGGTCACGACATTCATGCTGCCACAGCAGCCAAAATCTACAAGAAGCCTATTGAGGAAGTAACACGCGAAGAGCGTAGCAGAGCCAAGACGGCCAACTTTGGCATCATCTACGGCATTTCATCCTTTGGCTTGGCCGAAAGAATGGGAGTTAGTCGCAGCGAGGCCAAGCAACTCATCGATGGTTACTTTGAAACCTATCCTGGCGTGAAACGCTATATGGATGAGAGTATTGAAAAAGCACGTCAGAAAGGCTATACCGAGACTCTGTTTGGACGACGCTGCTACTTGCCCGACATCAATTCGAACAACTCCATCGTTAGGGGTTACGCTGAACGAAATGCCATCAACGCCCCCATCCAAGGTACGGCGGCAGACATTATCAAGATTGCCATGGTGCGTGTGGCACAGCGCATGAAAGCCGAAGGTCTGCAAAGCAAGATGATTCTGCAAGTTCACGACGAACTGAACTTCTCTGTCCATCCAACGGAGAAAGAACTGCTCCAGCAGATAGTGACAGAAGAAATGGAATCGGCAGCTGAGCTAAGCGTACCCCTGAAGGCTGATTGCGGATGGGGCAAGAACTGGCTCGAAGCACACTAAGCGAACAAGCGCAGAGGGTAAAGCCATGCGATAATAAGCCTTGCAGGTGGGTTCTATGTGCACCCTATGTTCACTCGATTGGCTTACGTCTGGCTTACGTAAAAACACGTAAGCCACACGTAAGCCAAATATGGGAAACTAAGGGGAAAGTAGGAGGAAAATAATACGAACGATATTCCTCCCACACGCTACCCTCTCTGCCTTCCGGCCTGGACAAAAAAGTATGCCAATGACTCGAACAGTCATATCCGCAGCCATACAGAAACATTCTTGAGGCAGTAAAGAATACTATCTGCAGCCTTACAGAGGACTCTCGTTCGGAAATGCGCAAATAAATTTGGCATTTCACTCGCTTATTCGTAACTTTGCACACGAAAATTAGAAATAGAAAGATAGAAATTTATGAAAGCAGGAATCGTAGGACTGCCCAACGTGGGTAAGTCAACCCTTTTTAACTGTCTGTCGAGTGCTAAGGCACAGGCAGCCAATTTCCCTTTTTGTACCATTGATGCTCAATTGGGACAGGTAAGCGTGCCCGATGAGCGACTCACCAAACTTGCAGAAATCGTACACCCCGGACGTATTGTCCCTGCCGTATGCGACATCGTTGACATTGCGGGATTGGTAAAAGGTGCGAGCAAGGGCGAAGGCCTGGGCAACCAGTTCTTGGCTAACATACGCGAGTGTGATGCCATCATACACGTGCTTCGCTGCTTCGACAATGCCAACATCGTACACGTGGATGGCAGCGTAGATCCCGTTCGCGACAAGGAAATCATCGACATGGAACTCCAGCTCAAGGACCTGGAAACACTTGAGAACCGCATGAAGCGTGTGGAAAAGGCTGCTCGCGTGGGTGGCGACAAGCAGGCAAAGATTGAGCTCGACGTGATTGAGGCTTACCAGAAAGTACTGCTCGAGGGCAAAAGCGCCCGTACGGTAACCTTCGACACAGAGGACGAGATTGCTGCAGCCAAGGGTCTCTTCCTGCTTACTGCAAAACCCGTGCTCTACGTCTGCAATGTGGACGACACGAGTGCTGCCGAGGGTAACCAATACACCGAGGCTGTGAAGAAGGCCATCGAGGGTGAAGACGCCGAGATGCTTATCATCAGCGCTCAGACAGAGGCCGACATTGCCGAACTGGAGACATACGAGGAGAAACAGATGTTCCTCGAGGACATGGGCCTCAGCGAGAGTGGCTGCAACCGCCTTATCAAGGCCATCTATCACCTGCTCACGTTGCAGACCTTCATCACCGCGGGTGAGATGGAGGTCAAGGCATGGACTTTCCGCAAGGGATGGAAGGCTCCACAATGCGCAGGTGTCATCCATACCGACTTTGAGAAAGGCTTTATCCGTGCCGAGGTCATCAAGTACGACGACTACATCAAATACGGTAGCGAGACTGCCGTTCGCGAGGCCGGCAAGATGGGCGTTGAGGGTAAGGAGTACATCGTGCAGGATGGCGACATCATGCACTTCCGCTTTAATGTGTAATCGTAGGCTATGAATTTACTGTTCATCGATTGGTCTCCTTCTATAGAGGCATTCCACATAGGTTCGCTTACTGTCCGATGGTATTCGCTTTTCTGGGCATTGGGCTTGCTCTCTGTTTACCTGCTGGAACGCTATCTGTACAAGAAGCAAGGAGTGGAAGAGAAGAAGTTCGACCCACTCTTCATATACTGCTTCATAGGTATTCTGGCAGGTGCCCGCTTAGGTCATTGCCTCTTCTACGATCCAGGGTACTATCTGGGTAGCTGGACACACTTCCTGGAAATGTTCCTTCCCTTCAAGATTACGCCTGATGGATGGCATTATGTAGGTTTTGAGGGACTGGCCAGCCATGGCGGCACATTGGGACTCATGATAGCACTATGGTTCTATATGAGAAAGACAAAACTCAAACTGCTTTTCATTCTCGACAACATTGCCATCGTAACTCCTATATGCGCCTGCGCCATCCGTCTGGGTAACCTGATGAACAGCGAGATTATCGGCCGCGTAAGCGACGTTCCATGGGCCTTCCGGTTCATGCAGTCAAGCGAGGCCCTACAGACGCTTGGAGAGGACGGAATGCCCCTTCCTCGCCATCCTGGACAACTATATGAAGCAATATGCTATGCCATATTTTTCGTTGTGGGCTGGGTGATCTATAAAAAGTCAACAAGCCAGCAAGGCAACGGGACAGCAAGCTTGCAAGCCGGCAAGGCACTTGCCGCTGCAGGACAGCAGAACGCTCGTGGCATTAACGTAGGAAGCGGATTCTATTTTGGTCTTTGCCTCACAATGATTTTCGTGGCACGCTTCTTCATCGAATTCACCAAAGAGGTGCAAGGTGGTGTGGACAATGGTTCACTACCTATCGACATGGGACAGATTCTCAGCATCCCCTTCATCATCCTGGGTGTGTGGAGCATGGTCAGGGCATTCAAGAAATAAGTGCCTTGACCCATCACAGAAACACGACAGAGAAGATTGTCAAAACCCAAAAGTCAGATAGGTAGGCAGACAAGATTATCAGATACTAAAAATATAAAACGTGGATTTCGCAATGTGTGTCGAAATCCACGTTTTTATTTATAACTTGACTTTCAAGCTGTTCTTAAAGACTGCTTAGAAGTTTACTTCTACGCGCTTCTCAGCACCCTCGTCAGCAGAGAACATAGGCTTGGGACTGAAACCAAAGATTCCACTCAACAGACTGCCAGGGAACTGACGCACCTTCTTGTTATAAGGCTCAACTGCCTCGTTGAATGCTTTTCTTGACTCCTTGATACGGTTTTCAGTACCTTCCAACTGATCCTGCAGCTTCATGAACTGCTCATTAGCCTTCAGTTCGGGATAGTTTTCGGTGATAGCCATCAGTCGGCTCAAACTACCTTGCAACTCAGCCTGAGCCTTCTTGAATCGCTCCATATAAGCCTCGTCAAAGTTGCCCATTGAGTCCACCTGAAGTGTCATCTGTGTGGCCTTGTTACGAGCCTCAGTAACTTCCATGAATACTTTCTCCTCATGAGCTGCATAGCCCTTAACTGTGTTGACAAGAGTAGGAATAAGGTCGTAGCGACGCTGGTAGTCAGCCTGCACGTTACCCCAAGCCTTATTAACGCTCTCGTCCAAACTAACCATACCATTGTAGGTACTAATAGCCCACATTACAATTACGGCCAAAGCACCAAGCCCAATCCAAGAGTTTTTTGACATTTTCATTTTTTGATGTTTTTTTATGAGTTAATAATTATACTTCTTTGTAAATTCCAGTCCTGCTTCATGATGACCATAAGCAGGAACTTTCTTATTATGATAGACAGGCTTTTTAGAACCTTCCACCGGCTCCACCACCGCCAAAGTGTCCACCGCCAGAGCTTCCCCATGAATGGCTACTGCTGCTGCTTCGGCTACTGCTATAGCTACCCGAACTACGACCTGACGAACCACCGTTCAAGCCCGAACCACCACGGCTACCAGATGACTGGGAAGCAATAGCGCCAAAAGTACCAGAGGTAAAGAGACCCAGTTTGTAGAGTTGTGTGGTGCTGGCTCTCTCCTTACGATGCAAACAGCCGCAGTCAGGACATTCATAAGTATCAATAAGACGTACTCTACGAGTGCCCTTTTTCGAGGATTTCTGCTCTTTGGAAAGCTGTGTTGTCTCGCTGTCGAATGCTCTCTTCTGACCTGCAATCTTCAAGGCAGCAGCAGCTACGGCCGGGGTAACCAAGGCATCGCCTACCATCAGCGCATCAATCGGGTTGGCTACCTCTTCCTTATCAGCGACTGCATCTGCTTTGGCTTCATTTTCAGAAACAGATTTCTCTTCATTTTCAGGAACAGATACATCCATAGTTTCTGTCGCAGATTCAACACTAATTTCTGCATCAGATGCCACTACTGTATCTGCATCTATTTTCACATTATCCACCGCATCTGCCTCTGCTTCAGCAACGGCAGGCAACTCATCTGCCACAGCCAGCTGAGCGGCCAGAAGACGTGCCTTATCAGCAATCTGAGAGTTCTTCTGTACCTTCATGGCAAACAGCTTACTCTGGATGGCCTCTTCTATAACTTGCTCGGAGGGAGCTCCTTCTTCATCAGCAGCCAACACGGTATGACGAAGCTTGATCTTACAGTTGTGCTTCTTACATTTGGGGCATTCTCTTTTCTTGCGACCATTGTAGGCACCCAAACCTATCAAACCAGCGATACCACCGCCAACCCACAAGAAGAAGTTACTACCACCCTCTTCGTCGTCTTTGTCAGGGGTAAGCTCTTCCTCACCATTACAAATGGCCGCCACTTTATTCAAACCAGCCAAAACAGCTTCTCCCCATTTACCTTCCTTCAAAAGAGGAACCATCTCGTTACGTCCGATAGTTGAGCACTCTGCATCAGTGAGAAACTTTTCCATGCCTTCGCCTGGCATAATCTCATAAGCACGGCTCACGCTGGCTACCATGATGATGAAACCTGTGTTCGACTTACCACCAATACCATGAAGGTTACCCACGCCAATGGTGAATTCGTAAGGGTCATCAGGGTCAATCTCCTTGACTGCAATAATCAATCCTCGTACTCCTTGATTTTTCTCCAAACGAAACATGATATCGTTAATGTTGGCCACCTCTACAGCCGTGAGTACACCATCAGGATTACTTACATAACTCACCTGAGTAGAATCATTCGTATTCTTCGGAACAGGTAATGTCTCAGGTCTCCATGCCGTAGCAAATGTACACACGGCACACAATGCCACGACAAAAAAAGATAAAATACGTTTCATTATTTTTATGGATAAATAGCTCTTGTATCTCGCTAAACTATAAACTCTGGCAATACTATCTCCTAAAAGGACACTGCAAGAACTTAAGCATTCGATTTAATAGAAGTCATAAAAGACTTGCTTAAACGATCCCCAAAGGGTTATGACAGGGAATTACTTAAAGAATGAGGTGAAGAACAAGGCTCCTGCCTGTGTCTTTTTCATACCTTCAGCCTTACCAATGCTGTTACCACGATCATCACGAACCGTGCCATCGCTTTCTACCTTTCCCACTCTGTTGCCTCGGTCATCACGAACCGTACCATCGCTCTCCACCTTGCCAATGCGATTGCCACTGGCATTACGGATAGTACCATCGCTTTCAATCTTGCCTACCCTGTTGCCTCGCTCGTCACGAACCGTGCCATCACTTTCAAACTTTCCCACACGATTGCCACGATCATTACGAACCGTGCCATCACTTTCTACCTTATTAATCATATTTCCAGTTTTGTTTCGTACAGTAACCGACTGCGCATTACCCATTAAGGGAAATAGCGCAAAACCTAAAAGCAATAAAAACTTATTCATAAACTAAAATATTATATCAATTTTACGAGTGTTATCGAAACCCTTCATTTTAGGGGAATCACAATCGACACCCATACACTTTTTTCACGGTGCAAAGTTATGGATTTTATTTTATAGTGGTTTGTACAAATGGCGCAAAATATTGCATTTTTCGCACAAAAAATACAAATACGGGCTACAAAAGGTATATTTTTTAACGATTACTTAACAACAATTCGTAAAAAATGAGTTAAAATCACTAACTTTGGCACAAAATTCAGATGACACGGAATTATAGATAATAAGGACATATACATACCATGCTAAAAAATGTCAACCGCACCTGGGTACTGATAGTACTTATGTGTAGCTTATATGCGTGCAAGAAAACAGTCTCTTTACAAGCCAGCGAGGCAGAAAAAGAGGCTCAGCAACTAGCCGACTCCTTGCGCGATTCAAAAGAACTATACCGCTGGATGAAAAGCTATGAGCGGCAGAACGAACGTAGGGCTGCCCTTATCATTCGCCAGATGTATGGCAAGACCTTACGTGATGAAAGTAGGTTTGAGGAAGCCATCGCACAGCATGACAGTTGTATTGCCGAAGCAAAGGAACTGGCCGATACCATGCAACTCATCATTGCACTCAACAACCAAGGTACCAACTCACGACGTATGGGCGTGTTGCAAAATGCGGCCGAATTGCATTACGAGGCATTGGAACTCAGCGACCAATACAGCGACCAGGAATCAAACTACGCACAGAAAAACAAGGTTAGGGCTCTCAATGGCTTAGGAAATGTACAACTTTCATTGGGAAACATCGAAGCAGCAGAAACGGCATTTCGACGTGCACTTGAAGGTGAAGAGAAGCTGAAAAGCTATACGGGACAGGCCATCAACTATGCTAACCTGGGAAGTATATATGAACGAAGAGGAGACCTTGATTCTGCGAAAATATGCTATCTCAAGTCGATGGACCTAAACAGCCAGACAAACAATCCAGTGGGCATTGGCCTTTGCTACCATTACCTGGGGCATCTGGCAGAAAAAAAAGGCGATGGAGCTGAAGCCATCCGCAACTTCCACCTAAGCTACGAAACCTCACAGCCTACAGGCGACATCTGGCACTGGCTGGAGGCTTGCAATGCTTTGGCAATGGCGTACTTTAACGAAAACCAACTCGACTCAGCTTCAAAATACATCAATCTTTCACTTTCCTCTGCTATCCAAATCAACTCTAAAGAGCATAAGGCAGAGGCCTACTCTATGCGTTCAAAGCTGGAAGAGCGCAGAGGACAGACAGCCAATGCCTTGCAAGACCTTCACACCAGTTTGGCTTATGCCGACAGCGTGACCAGCGAGAGCAACGAGCAACATGTGCAAAACCTGAGAGTAAACTATGAGGCCAAAAGACGTGTGCAAGAGGTGCAAGAGGCAGAGACGCGTGCCGAATACGAGAAGAGTATGCGCAAAATCCTGACTTGGAGTATCGTCATTATTGTAATACTCGCCATCATCGCCATTATCGTACAAATTCGTGCAGCACGAACAAAAAGACGTGCAGCCGAACTGCAAAAACTTGCAAACGAGCAACTACTGCGAGCCAGTCAGGAGCGTCAACTCTTCTACCGCAATATCACACACCAACTTAGAACCCCTCTTACCGTAGTCATTGGCATGGTTAACCAGCTAAAGGACCACATTGAGGAAGACGATGCACAAGGTCAGGAAGAACTGGCTGCTACACAACGCCAGAGTCGCGAATTGCTCGACTTAGTCAACCGTATGATCAAGGTATCGAAGGATGGTGTTGACATGCCCTTGTCAGACGTAGTTCCCAACATAAATGGACACTTGAGCAACGAGGGCGAAGTAACACGATCAGGTAGCAACTCTGCCATTGCACGTACTGTAAAGCAAGCCGCCATTGCACGAAAGAATAACAGGGATGGGAAAAATAATGCGATAACCGATGGAGCTACGGTAGTCATTGCCGAGGACAATGAGGATGTGGCAGCACTCATCCAAACCATTTTCCAGAACAACGGCTATATAACCCATGTGGCACGCGATGGACAAGAAGCACTCGAGATACTGCAGAATAATGATCTGCCCGACATTGTCATTACCGACATTGCCATGCCCCGCATGGACGGTTTGGAACTCATTCGCAACATACGCGCAGACAACACTATGAACCACCTACCCATTGTTGTGGTATCGGCCCGCGTGGAAGACAGCGAACGCCTGGAAGGTTTGGACGCTGGTGCCGAGGTGTATCTGGCAAAGCCATTCATTGTGGACGAGTTGCTATTACGTGCCCAAAAGCTATTAGAGCAAAGAGCTGTGCTGCGTAAGAAGTTCAGCAGCCAGGAAGAAAGCAATGAACTGTTCCAAAACCTTGAGAGCGAAGAGAAAAGTTTCTTTACACTTATCAACGAAACGATTGAGACGCACATCAGCGAACCTACCCTTAGCAGTAGCGTTTTGGCAGACAAAGTGTGTATGAGTCGTTCTCAACTCAATCGTAAGATAAAGAACCTGACGGGTGATGATACAAGTCACTACATTCGCAATCGACGCATGATGCTGGCATGCCACTTGTTGGTTACCACTACACAACCCATTGGAAACATCGAAACTCAATGCGGCTTTGACACACCAGGATACTTCTCACGTACATTTAAGAGTATGTATGGCACCACACCAACCGAGTATCGCAGAAGTGGTGGAAAGGTTTCTGCATAAGTTTAATTCAATCAAAAGAAGAATATAGAAAGAAGAACAGGAATATGTAGAAAGAGAATAAGAAGAATTTAAAAAGAGCAAAAGGGAGGTAGTACAACCTTACAATTTCATGTCAGCTACCCTACCCTTTTACTCTTTTTTCTTCATTTATCCTCTGAAGGAACTATGAGATAGATTATGTAACACCGCAACACCTAAAACTACCATTTAGCACTTTTGACATCATTTTTATGCCTTAAAAAACGGTTTTCGAGGGTAATTTACCAAAAAAACAAGCATTTTGCACGATTTATACAAATCTATGCGCACCACGTGAAAAAGAAAAACGCGTTTTTTTAAGAACTTTGCAGCCAGAAACAAATAACAGAATTAACAAAGATATGATGTACACACATTTTTCGGAAAAGGCTACTATGCAACGCTACATTAAGATGCTCGGAAAAAGCCAGCCTTTCTTCCTGAACCCAGACTACAACCTAGAGCAATTGTGCAAGGATTTAGAGACAAACCGTCTTTACGCATCGCGTTTTATCAATAAGACATTCGGTACAAAATTCCCCACCCTACTCAGAAAACTCCGACTGGCTTACGCAGAGCGTCTGGCACACAATTCTCCAAATATGAAGATTACTGATATTGCCCTCAATTCGGGATTCAACAATATGACCTCTTTCCGCCGAGCCTATGCAGAGAAGTATAGTTGCTGTCCCAGCGAAGGCATGAGAGCACATGCATAAGCTAATAAGTAAAAAGCAGAAGCCTACTATTTCCAAGTAGAATAGCAAGGCACTAAGATAAGCAGCAAATAATAAGGTATTAAAATTACGAAAAGAAAAAAGACAACAAAAACACATTTAGTGTTTAAGAACATTACACTTCCACATATATAAAAAATATCAATTGCAAAAACATGACACTTTCATATATATATTCAATGACTAACAAAATACATTATTAGAAACTGCTTATATATAAATAATGAGAATTACAAAAATACGAGATTCATTAAAACATGAGTTTTAACCATCAAGCCCTCGTATTTTTGTAATTCTCGCTTTTTATCCTCCCAACAATCGATTATCCGAAGATTACACTTTATCCTCCTACAATCTTTTTTATGTCACTCAATTTATTGAGAGCTTCAAGAGGCGTGAGATTGTTGACATCCAGATTGAGAATCTCATCACGAACCTGAGTGAGGATGGGATCATCCAACTGGAAGAAGTTCATCTGTACACCGCTGTTTTGCTGTTGCGCTACGCTAATCTTTCCATCTACACCCTCCTTATTGCGTGAGGCTTCTAACTGCTGGAGAACGCTTTCTGCACGCTTTACAATGCTCATGGGCATACCAGCCAACTTAGCCACATGGATACCAAAACTGTGTTCGCTGCCCCCTTGAACCAACTTGCGGAGGAAGATAACCTTACCATCCACCTCCTTCACGCTCACGTTATAGTTTTTAACGCGTGAATACGTTTCCTCCATCTCGTTCAGTTCATGGTAATGGGTGGCAAACAATGTGCGTGCCTTACCCTTGGTATTTTCATGAATGTATTCCACGATTGACCATGCGATGGAAATACCATCGTAAGTGCTGGTGCCACGACCCAGCTCGTCAAAAAGCACAAGACTGCGTTGAGAGATGTTGTTAAGTATGCTGGCAGCCTCATTCATTTCCACCATAAAGGTACTTTCACCCATCGAGATGTTATCGCTGGCGCCTACACGGGTGAATATCTTGTCCACAATGCCCACATGCGCGCTTTCTGCTGGCACGAAAGCACCCACTTGGGCAAGTAGTACGATGAGGGCGGTTTGACGCAGCAGAGCGCTCTTTCCTGCCATATTGGGACCCGTGATAATGACTACCTGCTGTTTTTCCGTATCCAAATACACATCGTTGGGCACATAGTGTTCGCCTACTGCCATCTGTCGTTCAATGACAGGGTGGCGACCTTGGCGAATATCAAGCACCTCCGTCTCATCCACGACAGGACGGATGTAGCGATATTCGCTGGCTACTGTAGCAAAACTCAGCAGACAATCAAGCTGGGCTATAAGCAAAGCATCAGATTGAACCTCATGGGTATGCTCTGCCAACGAAGCTACCAACTGGTTGAAAAGTCGGGTTTCGAGAGCCAGAATCTTATCTTCTGCACCCAGAATCTTTTCTTCATATTCCTTTAGTTCCTGCGTAATATAACGCTCTGCCTGCGTCAGGGTCTGCTTTCTGATCCATTCAGGTGGAACCTGTTCCTTGAAAGTGTTTCGCACTTCCAGGTAATATCCAAACACATTGTTGTAGCCAATCTTAAGACTGTTGATGCCAGTACGTTCAGCCTCACGTTGCTGTATCTGCAGCAAATAGTCTTTACCCTTATAGGCAATGTTGCGCAATTCGTCGAGCTCTTCATTCACCCCACTGGCGATGACATTACCCTTGTTCACCATCAAGGGAGCGTCAGGATTGAGTTCACGGGCAATACGGTCACGCATTTCTTCACAGAGATTGAGCTTCTCGCCCATAGCCTTCAACGTGGGGTCCTCTGCTTCCATCAAAGCACTCTTGACTGGTACAAGGGCCTGCAAAGCCACCCTAAGCTGTTGAACGTCACGAGGGGTGATACGACCCGTGCTCACCTTGGCGGCTATACGTTCCAAGTCACCTATTTGTTGCAGCTGTTCGTCAGTCAGTTCCCTAAGTTCGGGATGACGGAAGAAACAATCCACCACATCCTGTCGCTGGGTAATCGAACGGACATCCTTCAAAGGGAAAGTCACCCAACGGCGCAGCATGCGTCCTCCCATAGGAGTAATGGTTCTGTCGATGACATCAAGCAAGGAAGTACCTCCCTCATTCATCGAGCAGAGCAACTCCAAACTGCGAAGGGTAAACTTATCAAGTCGCACAAAGCGTTCCTCCTCAATGCGGCTGATGCTGGTGATGTGCTTCACCTGTGTATGCTGGGTCATTTCGAGGTATTGCAGGATAGCACCTGCTGCCGCGATGCCACTCTTGAGGAAGTCGATGCCAAAGCCTTTCAAGTTCTTTACCTGGAAATGACGGGTGAGCTTTTGTTGGGAGGTAAGCTCGTTAAAGCACCAGTCATCCAGTTCGTGGGTGATGTGACGTGTGCCAAAGCATCCTTCAAACTGTCCTTTCTTGCCTCTTTCGTAAAGAATCTCCTTAGGCATGAAGTTACCCAGCAACTTATCCACATACTCAGCCGTTCCCTGAGCTGTCATGAACTCACCCGTACTGATATCCAGCAAGGCAATACCACAAACTCCCTTGCCAAAATGAATGGCAGCCAGGAAATTGTTTTCCTTACAGTTCAGCACATTGTCGTTCATCACCACACCAGGAGTCACCAGCTCGGTGATGCCACGCTTCACCAGCTTCTTTGTCATCTTGGGATCTTCCAACTGGTCGCAGATAGCCACTCGGCGACCTGCACGTATCAGTTTAGGAAGATAAGTATCGAGGGCATGAAAGGGGAAACCAGCCATCTCAGTATTACTGAGAAACTCCTTGTTATTGTTTCTGCGGGTTAAGGTGATGCCCAAAATCTGCGAAGCCTCTACTGCATCTTGCCCGTATGTCTCGTAGAAGTCACCACAACGGAACAAGAGAATAGCATCGGGGTGCTTCTCCTTTAAGTCGAAAAACTGTTTCATCATGGGCGTCAAGCCCTCGGTCTTTGCCATGTCTATTTATTAAGGTTATGAGATAGCGCCTGGGGTTACGGATGTGCTACACAATGTATCTGACAACCGGTAATATGTTATCATCTTGTATGTTGACATCCTCAAGCGCCTACCCAACTATGTTTTTTTATATATGAGTTACGAACTATGTACTGTGTACTGTGCACTTTGAACTTTGAACTTTGCACTTTGAACTTTGAACTATGTACTATGAACTATTTTAAAGTTGCTGCATGTCGTTCAGTTTCTTATAGTAGCCGTTCAAGGCTATAAGTTTTTCGTGCGAACCACGTTCCACGATACGCCCCTCATGCAATACGCAGATTTCATCGGCACTACGTATGGTGCTCAGACGATGCGCAATGGCGATGGTGGTACGCGTTTTCATCAGCTTCTCAAGAGCCTCCTGAACCAGTCGCTCACTCTCTGTGTCAAGAGCCGAGGTGGCCTCGTCGAGGATGAGGATGGGAGGATTCTTAAGGATGGCACGTGCTATGCTGATGCGCTGGCGCTGACCTCCGGAGAGTCGGCATCCACGGTCACCCACGCAAGTATCGTACCCCTCTTCCATCTGCATGATGAAGTCGTGTGCATTGGCTATCTTGGCTGCAGCAATAATATCTTCCTCGGTGGCATTGTCAGCACCAAAGGCTATGTTATTGCGAATGGTATCGTTGAAGAGAATAGCCTCCTGATTGACATTGCCGATGAGGCTGCGCAAAGAACGGATGCTGAGCTGGCGAATATCCGTTCCGTCGATGCAGATGCTTCCTCCAACTATATCGTGATAGCGGGGGATAAGATCCACAAGCGTACTCTTTCCGCTTCCACTCTGACCCACCAAGGCAATGGTCTTTCCTTTCTGTACGCTTAGGTTGATGCCTCTCAGCACAGGACGATCCTCGGTATAGGCAAAATCAACTTCCTTGAACTCGATGCCTTGCTCAAGCGACTTTATCTCAGCTGGCTCAGCCACCTCCTTGATGTGGTTCTCTGCATCCAGAATCTTATCGATACGCTCCAATGAGGCCATACCTTTCTGAATGGCATATCCTGCACGAGAGAGGTCTTTGAGAGGTTGCAGAGTGGTATAGAGGATAACCAGGTAATAGATGAACATACTGGCATCAATGGGAGAGTGCCCCGAGAAAATCAGGGTTCCGCCAAACCACAGTACGATGACTATCATCACAGTTCCCAGAAACTCGCTCACAGGATGTGCCGCACTCTGACGGATAGCCACTCGAGTGGAAGCCCTACGAAACTCGTCATTGACTGTCTCAAAACGGTTTATCATCTTCTTCTCGGCCAGGAAAGCCTTGATGATACGAAGTCCGCCCAGCGTCTCTTCAATCTGGCTCAAACCGTCACTCCACTTTGACTGTGCATAGAGCGAATTGCGTTTCAACGACTTACCTATCCTGCCGATGCCGAAAGCCAGCACAGGTACCACAAGCAAGGTGAAGAGAGTCAACTGCCACGAGATGTAGAAGAGCGTACCCATATACACCAGAATGAAGATGGGATTCTTTATGATCATATCCAGCGACGAGGTGATGCTGGCATCCACCTCGTTCACATCGGTTGACACACGGGCGAGGATGTCGCCCTTGCGCTCCTCACTGAAGAAGGAGAGTGGAAGAGAGACGATCTTGCGATACACCTTGGCACGAATGTCGCGCACAATGCCTGTACGGATGGGCATCAGGGTAGCCGATCCACCGAAGTAGCATCCCGTCTTGAGCAAGGCCATCAGAGCTAATGCCAAACCCAGCAAAAGCATAGTGGTGGCAGGTCCGTATGCGGCTATCAACTCCTGTGAATAGTAGTTGAGGTTGTTCTTGGCACACTCGCCGAAACCAGCACTACCCCACTCCATATACTCATAGTGTGTCTGTTCCACCTGAAAGAGGATGTTCAGGATAGGCAGAAGCAACGAAAACGAAAACACATTGAAGAAAGCCGTCAGGATATTGAAACCGAAGGTGGCCACAATGTATTTCTTATAGGGGGCAAAGTAAGGACCCATCTTTTTCCAGAACGAAGAGCCTTTCTTCTTTCCCTCCCCTGCCACGCCTTCGGCATTAGAGCGGGGAGTTGTTACACTTTGCTTATCACTTTTTTTCTCTTTCATAAGTTTAACTGTTCATTATTCATTCTGGGTAGGCGGATGCGTCTTACTTTCTGCCAAAATCGGCAGGTATCTCACCCCACTTTTCCGTATCCCATTTAAGTATGGGCACACGGAAGTCATTTTCTCTCAACCACTTTTCGGCTCTCTCTACGAGGTTGAGCACCTGTGCCGTCTCGGCATTAAGAGCCAGGGTGGTCTTAGCCTTCTTGTTGCGCACCCATGCCTGTCCACTCACGCTGTCGCTATAGATGGGCATAGTGATGCCTTTCTGCTTCATCAAGGCGAGGGCATGCACGATGGCAAGAAACTCAGCTATATTATTGGTTCCCAGCATGGGACCCACCCTAAAGACTTCTTTGCCCGAAGGAAGATGCACACCACGATACTCCATAGGCCCCGGATTGCCCGAACAGGCACCGTCGACGCAGAGACTCTCCCCCCGCCCTCCCTCTAGGGAGGGAGCTGCATTACCGCTGGAAGCAGGGTGAGAATTGCCTGCGGAGGCTGCATTACTGCTAGGGAAAGTAGGTATACGTTTTTTTTCTTCCATAATTATATTAACAATTCGTTGAGTGTTCTCAAGGATGTCCTCGTTAGTAAAACGAATTACCCTGAAACCATGACGTTGAAGCCAAGATGTACGGAGTTCATCGTATTCTATCTGTTGTTTTTCAGCATGATAACCTCCGTCAACTTCTATCACTAATTTTTCATTCAGAAAGATAAAATCTACAATATAGTCACCTACGATATGCTGCCGCAGTACCTTGTGCTCACGCAAATATTCCCAAAGTACCTTCTCTGCATCAGTAGCATGTTTCCGGTTCTCCCTAGCAAATCCTTTTAATAAAAGATATACATCAGGCGATGACGTCTCAAATTGCCGTTTCATCTTTCTCAATTAATATTTAGACACCTCCAAAAAGCATTTCCTTACCCTCATGCCAATTCCTATTTTGGATGCTTCCATCACGACACTATTAACACAAGTGCAGGATGTTAACAAATCTAAGCTTCTATTCTACATCATCCTCTATGATGCTTTAGCGCATAAGGGGATAATGTCAACATAAGGAAGCCCCCTCCCTAGAGGGAGGGCGGGGGAGAGTCTTTTTTTACATTCGTTCCGGCACCTCGATGCCCAGCAAGCCAAGGCCGTTCTTGATGACTTTGCTGACTGCCTCGCTAAGGGCCAGACGAACAAGTTTCTTGTTCATGTCTTCCTCTTTCAGCACGCTGAAGTCATGGTAGAACTGGTTGTACTCCTTTACCAACTCGTAGCAGTAGTTGGCAATGCACGAAGGATTATAGTCGGTACCTGCCTGACGTACGGCAGCGGTGAAACCGTTCAGGTGCTGGATAAGGCTGATTTCCTTGTCCGAAAGCTCGACATCAAGAGGCAATGCCTGCTGACTCGTTGACGCGTTGCCCTGCTGACCCCAAATACCCTCGGCAGCTGCCTTGCGCAGGATGCTGCGAATACGGGCATAGGTGTATTGGATGAAAGGACCGGTGTTACCGTTGAAGTCGATCGACTCCTCTGGGTTGAAGAGCATGTTCTTACGGGCATCCACCTTGAGGATGAAATACTTCAGGGCACCCATGCCCACAATGCGGGCAATCTCGTTCATCTCCTCCTCGGTGATGCCCTCAAGCTTCTTCACCTTGTCGGCACTCATCTCCTTGGCATTGGCTACCATGGCAACTATCAGGTCGTCGGCATCCACTACGGTTCCCTCACGACTCTTCATCTTACCGTTGGGCAGCTCCACCATACCGTACGAGAAGTGCACGAGGTCCTTACCCCACTTGAAGCCGAGCTTGTCGAGCAGGATGGAGAGCACCTGGAAGTGGTAGTTCTGCTCGTTGCCTACCACGTAAATCATCTTGTCGATGGGGAAGTCCTGGAAACGGAGCTTAGCTGTACCGATGTCCTGGGTCATATAGACGGAGGTGCCATCGCTACGCAACAGAAGTTTCTCGTCGAGTCCTTCCTTGGTGAGGTCGGCCCATACGGAGTTGTCGTCACGACGATAGAAGAAGCCCTTCTCCAGACCTTCCTCCACCTTCTCCTTACCCTCAAGGTAGGTATTGCTTTCGTAATATATCTTGTCGAAGCCTACGCCCAATGCCTTGTAGGTCTCGTCGAAACCTGCGTAAACCCACTCGTTCATCTTCTTCCAGAGACCACGCACCTCGGGATCGTTCTGCTCCCACTTCACCAGCATGTCGTGAGCCTCCACAATAAGCGGAGCCTCTTGCTTGGCCTTCTCGGTGGCAGCCTCTTCAGTCATGCCCTCGGCTACGAACTTGGCAGTCAGTTCCTTCACCTCCTCACGATAGTGCTTGTCGAAGGCCACGTAGTAGTTGCCAATGAGGTGGTCGCCCTTCAAGCCCGACGACTCGGGTGTCTCGCCGTTGCCATACTTCAGCCAAGCCAGCATCGACTTGCAGATGTGGATGCCACGGTCGTTCACGATGTTGGTCTTCACCACCTTGTTGCCATTGGCCTCCATCACGTTGGCAAGTGCCCATCCCAGCAGGTTGTTGCGCACATGACCCAGGTGAAGGGGCTTGTTGGTGTTGGGACTTGAATACTCAATCATCACCAGGGGACTCTCCTCGGTGACAGGCTGGAAGCCAAACTTCTCCTCGGCATTCACACCCTCGAGCATCTTGATCCAGAGGGCAGGAGCGATGACGAGGTTGAGGAAACCTTTCACTACGCTGAATCGGCTCACCACATCGGGAACGTTCTGCACCAGGTATTCACCAATCTGCTGGGCGGTGTCCTCGGGCTTCTGACGACTCATCTTCAGGAAGGGGAAAACTACGAGAGTGAGGTTACCCTCAAACTCGGCTCTTGTTTCTTGCAACTGTACCATCTTCTCGGGTACCTTCTGGCCGTAGAGGGCTTCGATGCCTGCGATCACGGCTTCTGAGATTCTGCTTTCGATACTGATCATTTTATAGTTCGTTTTATTTGATTACAACGCTTTATGCACACGTATAGGCGCGCATACACACAAAAGTGCGCAAAGTTACGAAAAAAAAATGATAGTTTCAAATATTGCATAAGCTTTTTCTACAGCCTTCCCCCGAGGTTCTCCCGAGGTTCCTCCACAAATTCGTGGAGAATCGTGGGGGGAAGTCGGGAGAACTTTGGGAGTTCATAGTTCATAATTCATAGTTCATAGTTGCCGAATAGTGCATAGTTTATTCTTCCTATATAACAAGTTTGATATTTCAGCATCACTCTTATTCCCCCTCGGGAGTTAGGGGGGCTACTACTCTTATTCCTCGTCGGAGGGTAGGGGAGCTATATTTAAAGTTTTTTGACAGAAATAACATACCATTAGCTTCAGAAAAGGTATTTTTATCGGCACAGAAGCCTTGCAATCTCTACGAGAATATAACGGGAATGTATCGGGAATGTATCGGGTTGATATCGGGAATGTATCTGGATGAGAACGATTCTAAAAAATATCTTAACAATTTCTTTTATATAACAAGTTTGATATTTTTACATCACTCTTATTCCCCCTCGGGGGGGATGGAGGCTGTTTCCATAAAAATACAATACCCCTCTCGCGTAGTTTCGCAAGAGGGGTTATGCATATTGCTAAACCTATAGAATAGCGAATTAGATCAAATCTGCACCAGCCTTGAACTTAGCCACCTTCTTCTCGGCAATGGTGATAACCTCACCGGTCTTGGGGTTCTTACCCTGACGAGCGGGACGAACGCCAGTTGAGAAAGTACCGAAACCTACCAAAGCTACCTTGTCGTCTGCCTTCAATGCCTCAGAGATAGCTTCGAGAGTAGCCTCAAGAGCCTTCTTGGCATCAGCCTTGCTCAAACCTGCATTTGCAGCAATCTTGTTTGTCAAATCTGTCTTGTTCATAATAATATGTTTTTTTAAAAGGTTTATTCTTAACAATTTTGTTAATAATCAATTTTTTGTGTATTCCTGCCAGTAAGTTGCAGGCTTTACAAGGCAAAATTATGTATTATAGTTCGTTTTCCAAAGAAAAAATACAAAAAAAACATGTTTTTTCTTAAAAAAAAGTGCGATTAGTGCCGATTTTTGCGTTTCAATACCATAATTTGACTAATTTTGCAGTGAATTTTGGAGTAAGCCTTCGTTTGCGAGGGTCTCCATATCCAACTAAATACAAAGCTTTTACTCATTATGAGAAGTATTCCTCCTATCGTAAAAAACCTGCTTATCATAAACATACTGGTGTTTATTGCCAGCGAACTGGTACTGCCCAGACAGGGCATTTTGCTTGATGAGACGTGTGGCTTGCACTTCTTCCTGGCCAAGGAGTTCTATCCCCACCAGTTCATCACCTATATGTTTCTGCATGGTGGCGTCACACACCTTCTGCTCAACATGTTTGCCCTTTGGATGTTTGGTGGCATAGTGGAACGCACACTTGGCACCAAGCGTTTCATCATCTATTACCTGGTGTGTGGCATCGGAGCTGGCATTTGTCAGGAGATTGCGCAATACATACACTATTCAAGCCTCGACATCTTCAACGTGCCGCAAGGCGACGGGATGATACAATGCATCAACCTTGAGGGCTACGACCTGCCGGTTTCGCTCTCTTCCTACCTGGCACATTGGAACTGTGTGGGAGCTTCGGGTTGCATCTACGGCATCCTGCTGGCCTTTGGCATCTGCTTCCCCGAGGAGCGTATGTTCATCTTCCCCATTCCCATACCCATCAAGGCCAAGTACTTTGTGCTCATCTATGCGGTCATCGAGGTTATGTCGGTGGTAACCAGGGCACACGACGGTGTGGCTCACATTGCCCATCTGGGCGGTATGGTGTTCGGCTTGCTCCTTATTCTCTACTGGAAGAATATGGAGAAGAGACGCAGAGGAAACGGTGGTACCACCTACGTTACATTTGACAGCTATAACAAAAGAGGCTAACTTTTAGTTCGCAGAGCAGGACAATACAGTTCAGAAACCCCAAAAAATCAGCACTCAGGCACAATTAAGATAATGAAGATCGACAAGGCCAAACTAAACAGAATAGCCAAGCAGGTCGTACTGGTAGCCAATATCGTTGCCATACTGCTGCTCTGGTTTTGTTGCCTTAGCACTTCATTTCATCCCGACCAGTGGCCCAAGATGGCGCTGGTGGGACTTCTCTTTCCCGGTTTTCTCTTATTCGACCTTATCTTCATCCTGATATGGCTGCCCCTCAACTACAAGAGGGCATGGATTCCTTTGGCCGGACTTCTGCCCTGCCTGGGCTACGTCATCGACTATTGCCCCATTAGCTTCCACACGGAAGCACCCAGCGCAAGCATAAAGGTAATGACCTGGAATACCGACAACTTCGGCATGGTGAACATGGATAGGGAAGAGGCAAAAAAAAATATACTTGAATACCTAAAGAACTGCGATGCAGACATTATATGCCTGCAGGAAACAAGTGCCAATCAATATCCGGATTCGTTTGAAAACTACTTGGATAGCATAGGATATGAGAAAGACGACTTTAATGGCAGAAGCATACTGACTCGATTCCACATACTTGACAAAGATACCATTGCATACACTTCAAAAATCTATCCTGGGTGCAAGGGAAACGGAAGCAAGTGGTATAAACTGCAGATGGGCAACGATACCATACTGCTTGTCAACAACCATTTGGAGAGCAACCACCTTGAAGATAAATCCAAGAAAGAGTATCTGGAGAGCATAGAGGATCCCGAAATCGACAAAATCAAGGAGAGTGGTCATAACTTGCTCAGCAAACTCAAGACGGGTGTGAGCTACCGAGGTCCACAGGTTGACTCATTGGTGCAGTTCATCGACAAGCACAAAGACATGCCCATCGTGTTTTGCGGCGACCTCAACGACACCCCCATCTCGTACACCTACCAGCAAATCAGCAGTCGCCTTACAAATGCCTTCCGGCAAAGCGGAAGCGGCATAGGCATTTCGTACAACCAAAAGGGATTTTGGGTAAGAATAGACCATATATTTGTCAGCAACCACTGGCGAACATATAATACGCATATTGACACTTCTATCAAAACTTCTGACCATTATCCACTCATTTCGTGGCTCAAAATGGAGTAAAAAGCCCCTTATACCTTAAATATTTAAGAAAAACTAACGTAAAAACGAAAAAAATGTGTATCTTTGCGCACTATTTTTGGGTTTACCTTTAGGTTTGCCCTGATATTTTGCAATAAAACAAAAAACAAAATAACTAATTAAAAAATGCAAAACAAAGGATTTGTAAAGCTTATTGCTGTTGCACTGACTGTCATTTGCTGTTTCTATCTCATCTTTACCGTGAAGAGCAGAAACTTCAAGAGTCAGGTAGATGAGATTGCGGCTACAAAGGGCCAAAAGGCAGCCGAGCAGTATCAGGACTCGGTACTGCAGAAGGACACCTTCCTGTTGTGGTCAATGAATGATGTTCGCGAACTGGGTCTTGGTTTCGGTCTTGACCTGGAAGGCGGTATGAACGTCATCCTCGAGGTTGGTGTGCCCGATGTACTGAAGGCATTGTCTGACCACAAGGAGGGTACCGACGAGAACTTCAAGAATGCAGTCGAGGCAGCTCAGGCTGAGAACGCCAAGAATGGCGGCGACGTGATTGATTTGTTCATCAGCAACTACACCAAGAGTGCTGGTGAGGGTAAGTTGGCTTCAGTATTCGCAACCCAGCAGCTCCGCGACAAGGTGAACCCCAAGAGCACCGACAAGGAAGTTGAGGCTGTATTGCGTGAGGAAGTAACCTCTGCCATCGAGAGTTCATTCAATATCCTCAACAACCGTATCGACCAGTTTGGTGTGGCTCAGCCCAACATCCAGCGCCTCGAGGGTCAGGAGGGTCGCATCATGATTGAACTTCCTGGTATCAAGGAGCCCGAGCGTGTACGTACTCTCTTGCAGGGTAGCGCCAACCTCGAGTTCTGGGCTTGTCACCTCACCGAGGAGGCTATGCCTGTATTGAACCAGATCAACAAGATTATTGCTGAGCAGAAGGCTGGCGTAAACACCGAGGAGGTAGTTGCTACTGATTCAACCGTTGTAGCTGCCAACGACTCAACTGCTGCTACCGATTCAACCGACATGGCTGCTGCGCTGGGTGGCAAGGTTAGCACCGACAACAATGCTCCTGCTGCTAAGGCAAACGACGACAAGAACAATCCTCTCTTCAGCCTGCTCTCTCCCGGCCGTCTGCCCGGAAGCAGCGCTTGTGTAGTAGGTATTGCTCCTAAGTATAATATCGACCGCATCAACGAGATGTTGCAGAGCGAGCGCGTATTGCGCGTCCTGGCTGACAACAAGATGAAGTTGGTTTGGGGTGTGAAGCCCGCTGACAAGACTGAGTACTATGAGCTCTATGCTTTGAAGGTTACCGAGCAGAACGGTCGTGCCGCTCTCGAGGGTGACGTGGTAAACAGCGCAAGCGAGACCTACGACCAGCACAAGCGTCCTGCAGTAAGCATGACCATGAATGCTGACGGCGCTCGTCGTTGGGCTACCCTGACCAAGGCTAACGTTCAGCGTCCCATCGCTATCGTTCTGGATGACCATGTTTATACTGCTCCCAACGTAATGAACGAGATTACCGGTGGTAGCTCAGAGATTACTGGTAATTTCACTCCCGAGGAGACTCGTGACTTGGTTAACGTATTGAAGTCAGGTCGTATGCCTGCTCCCGCACACATCGTAAGTGAGGAGATCGTTGGTCCTTCACTGGGTAACGAGTCAATCAACCAGGGTATGTGGAGCTGTATCATCGCATTCGTCATCTTGATGCTCTACATGATATTGATGTACGGTGTAACTCCCGGTATGGTGGCCAACTGCGCATTGATACTGAACTTGTTCTTCACCATCGGTGTATTGAGCAGCTTCCAGGCAGCATTGACCATGAGTGGTATCGCAGGTATGGTATTGTCACTCGGTATGGCTGTGGATGCCAACGTGCTTATCTACGAGCGTACCAAGGAGGAGCTGAAGTCGGGCAAGCGTACTCGCGAGGCTCTCGCTGCTGGTTACAGCAACGCATTCAGCGCCATCTTCGACTCTAACTTGACCTCTATCATCACAGGTATCATCCTCTTCAACTTCGGTACTGGTCCTATCCGTGGTTTCGCCACCACCCTTATCATTGGTATCGTTGTCAGCTTCTTCACCGCAGTATTCCTGACTCGTATCATCTATGAGGCACGCATGAAGAAGGACAAGTGGTTGAACCTCACCTTCACCACTCCCTTGGCAAGCAAGTTCTTCAAGAACCCCTCATACAAGTTCATGAACGCTTGGAAGAAGAGCTTCGTGGTATTTGGCATCCTGGCTGTAATCAGCGTAGGCTTCATGGTAGTTCGTGGCTTCAGCAAGAGTATCGACTTCACCGGTGGTCGCAACTTCGTGGTAATGTTCGACAATGAGGTACAGCCCGAGAACGTACGTGGTCTTTTGGCTGACGCATTCCCCGAGAGCAACACCAGCGCTATCGCATTGGGTACCGAGGGCAAGACCATCCGTATCAGCACCAACTACCGTATTGCTGAGGACGGACTTGAGGTTGACAGCGAGATTGAGGCTAAGCTCTTCGAGACCTTGAAGGGTGCTAACCTCTTGGCAGCAAACCTCGACCTCGAGACCTTCATCAACCGTGATGTTCGTGATGGTGGTTCTATCGTAAGTAGCCAGAAGGTAGGACCCTCAGTAGCTGAGAGCATCACCAAGGGTGCTATCTGGAGTGTCATCCTGGCATTCGTGGCTATCTTCCTTTACATCTTGATCCGTTTCCGCAACGTAGCCTTCTCAGTAGGTGCTATCAGCGCATTGATGCTCGATATCGTCCTCATCCTGGGTATGTACGCTATCTGCTGGGGTTGGATGCCTTTCTCACTCGAGATCGACCAGACCTTCATCGGTGCCGTGCTGACCGCTATCGGTTACTCTATCAACGATAAGGTGGTTGTATTCGACCGTATCCGTGAGTTCATCGGCTTGCATCCCAAGCGTGACAAGAAGGATCTCTTCAACGAGTCACTGAACACCACTCTGACCCGTACCTTGAACACCTCTATCAGTACCTTCATCGTACTGGCTGTAATCTTCTGCCTCGGTGGTGCCAGCATCCGCAGCTTCGCCTTCGCAATGATTCTCGGTGTTATCTTCGGTACTCTGTCTTCTATCTTCATCGCAGCTCCTACCGCTTACTTGACTATGAGCAAGAAGAAGGACGCTAAGAAGGAAGAGAAGGCATAAAAGAATATTAATTCATAGTTCATGATTCATAGTTCATAGTTAGCAAATCGAACATCCCTCGCACGTACGTGTATTATATATAATGTATAACAACAAGGAAGTACGAAAGCTATAGCACATAGTTCCACGAAAGAACAAAAGCCAAACGCTGGCTAATTATGAAATATGAATTATGAATTATGAATTAACACCGCCCCTGTAGTTAAATGGATAGAACGGAGGTTTCCTAAACCTTTGATCCGGGTTCGATTCCCGGCGGGGGTACAAAGTAGCATAAAGCGCAAAATGTAATCAAAAGAGCTATCCACGTGTTAAACTATACAATTTAATACTAAAATAGCTCGTTTTGTTTACAAATTGTAGAAAAACAACAAGAAATAATAATATTTCGATATTTTTCTTCAAAAAACAAATAATATTTTATAACTTTGTGCTGTGCTCAGATTAATTAGGTAAAAAGATAATAAAAATATATTTATTATGGCAGAATCATTAGAGGTAAAAGAGAGAGAATCGGTTGTTGTCCGCTTCTCTGGTGACTCCGGAGACGGTATGCAGTTGGCCGGAAACATTTTTTCTACGGTTTCTGCAACCGTAGGAAACAGTATCAGTACATTTCCTGACTATCCCGCCGATATTCGCGCCCCGCAAGGCTCGCTAACCGGTGTGTCTGGTTTCCAGGTTCACATTGGTGCTGGTCAGGTTTACACTCCTGGCGACCTTTGCGATGTATTGGTAGCCATGAATGCAGCTGCACTCAAGACTCAGCTGAAATATGCTAAGCCCAACGCTGCCATCATTATCGACACCGACTCTTTCGGTCCCAAGGATCTGGAGAAGGCTGACTTCAAGAGCGAGGACTATCTGGGTGAGATGAATCTGGATCCCGACCGTGTCATCGCATGTCCTCTTACCACCATGGTAAAGGATTGCCTCAAGGACAGCGGCATGGATGTGAAGAGCATCATGAAGTGCCGTAACATGTTTGCCTTGGGTCTTGTATGCTGGCTCTTCGACCGTGACCTCGAAATCGCCTATAACTTCCTTCGCGAGAAATTTGCCAAGAAGGCTGGTGTGGCTGAGGCTAACATCAAGGTTATCCAGGCTGGTTATGACTACGGACACAATACGCATTCAAGCGTAGCTAATGTATATCGCATTGAGACCAAGAACAAGGTTCCCGGACGTTACATGGACATCACCGGTAACAAGGCTACCGCATACGGCTTCATCGCTGCTGCCGAGAAGGCTGGTTTGAAGCTTTATCTTGGCTCATATCCCATCACTCCCGCTACCGACGTTCTGCACGAGCTTTCAAAGCACAAGAGCCTCGGCGTAACTACCGTTCAGTGTGAGGATGAGATTGCCGGTTGTGCAAGTTCAGTAGGTGCCTCTTTCGCTGGAGCATTGGCAGTAACCAGCACCTCTGGTCCTGGTATCTGTCTGAAGAGCGAGGCTATGAACCTGGCTGTCATCATGGAACTTCCCTTGGTAGTTCTCGACGTACAGCGTGGTGGTCCTGCTACCGGTCTTCCTACCAAGAGCGAGCAGACCGACCTCTTGCAGGCTCTCTTTGGCCGTAACGGTGAGAGTCCCATGCCTGTCATCGCAGCTACCAGTCCTACCGACTGCTTCGATGCTGCCTACGATGCCAGCAAGATGGCTCTCGAGCACATGACTCCCGTAGTATTGCTGACCGACGCTTATGTAGCAAATGGTTCAGGTGCTTTCAAGTTGCCTAACTTGGCAGAATACCCTGCTATCAATCCTCCCTACGTACCCGAAGAGATGAAGGGTACCTGGACTCCCTATATGCGTGCTGAGAACGGTACCCGCTACTGGGCAGTTCCCGGTCGTCAGGGCTTCGAGCACATCCTCGGTGGATTGGAGAAGGATGATAAGACCGGTGCTATCAGCACCAATCCTGAGAACCACGACTTGATGACTCGCAAGCGTCAGGCTAAGATTGACAACATCGAAGTACCCGACTTGGAGGTTATCGGCGACAAGGACGATGCAGACTTGCTCATCGTAGGCTTTGGTGGTACCTATGGTCATCTTCGTGCTGCCATGGATGAGATGCGTGCAGCGGGTAAGAAGGTAGCCATGGCTCACTTCCGTTTCATCAATCCTCTTCCCAAGAATACTGCTGAGGTACTTACCAAGTATCCCAAGGTAGTGGTAGCTGAGCAGAACATGGGTCAGCTTGCTGCATGGCTTCGCATGAAGGTTGACGGCTTTGTTCCCGCACAGTACAATGAGGTTAAGGGTCAGCCCTTCAAGGTGGCTGAGTTAGTAGAGGCATTCAATAAGTTAATCTAATCGATAAAATCGGAACACTGAGTTATCGAAAAATCGAAGAATCGAGTTAATAAAAAAAGTCTCTCGAAAAATCAAAAACAGCATACAACAATGTGTACATATACAGCTTCAGATTATAAAAAAGGACAGCCTCGCTGGTGTCCAGGATGTGGTGACCACTTCTTCCTTTCATCACTCCATAAAGCAATGGCTGAAATTGGTGTAGCACCTCAGGACATTGCAGTCATCTCAGGTATCGGTTGCTCAAGCCGTCTGCCTCACTATATGGCTACCTATGGTATGAATACCATCCATGGCCGTGCTGCCGCTATTGCTACTGGTTGCAAGGTTACCAACCCCAACCTTACCGTTTGGCAGATCAGCGGTGATGGTGATGGTCTGGCTATCGGTGGTAACCACTTCATCCATGCCAACCGTCGTAACATCGACCTTAACATGATTCTGCTCAATAACCGCATCTATGGTTTGACCAAGGGACAGTACAGTCCTACCAGCCCTCGTGGTTTTGTGAGCAAGTCATCTCCCTACGGAACTGTAGAGGATCCCTTCCGCCCCGCAGAACTTTGCTTCGGTGCACGTGGTCACTTCTTTGCCCGTGCCGTAGCGACCGATGCTCCTGGCACCATCGACGTATTGAAGAAGGCATACGCTCACAAGGGTAGCAGCGTATGTGAGATTCTTCAGAACTGCGTCATCTTCAACAATGGAACTCACGAGAGTGTGTACACCAAGGAAGGTCGTGCCAAGAATGCCATCTACGTAGAGCATGGCAAGCCCCTCATCTTTGGTGAGAACAACGAGTTTGGTCTCGTACAGGAAGGCTTTGGCTTGAAGGTCGTTGAGATTGGCAAGGACGGCATCACCGTGGATGATATCCTTGTTCACGATGCACACTGCCAGGACAATACCCTACAGCTCAAGCTTGCCTTGATGGGCAACGATGACGGTTTCCCCGTAGCACTGGGTGTAATCCGTGATGTGGAGGCTCCTACCTACAATGATGCCGTAGAGGCACAGATTGAGGAGGTAAAGGCTAAGAAGCCCTATCACACCTTCGCAGAACTGCTTGAAACCAATGATATTTGGGAGGTAAAATAAAGTAATCTGCCAATAAGCATACAAAAATCGGTTTTACCTATGTAAAGCCGATTTTTTTTTATAACTTTGCACTCGTTAGTAGCATTTTCGGAATAACTGAATAACGGAATAAACAAAAAATATATTAATAAATGAACTTTGTAGAAGAACTTACTTGGAGAGGCATGATTCACCAGATGATGCCCGGAACAGATGAAATGCTGAAGAAAGGCATGGCAACCGCCTATCTGGGTATCGACCCCACCGCAGACAGCCTTCACATTGGTCACCTTTGTGGTGTGATGATGTTACGTCATTTCCAGCGTTGCGGTCACAAACCTCTCGCATTGGTAGGTGGTGCAACAGGTATGATTGGTGACCCCAGCGGCAAGAGCCAGGAGCGTAATCTCCTCGACGAAGCTACCTTGGCACACAATGTAAGCTGCATTAAGGCTCAGCTGGCTCGCTTCCTTGACTTTGAAAGCGATGCTCCCAACAAGGCTGAACTGGTCAATAACTATGACTGGATGAAGAACTATACCTTCCTCGATTTCGCTCGTGAGATTGGTAAGTGCATCACAGTAAACTACATGATGGCAAAGGATTCTGTAAAGCGCCGCTTGAATGGCGAGGCACAGGATGGAATGTCATTCACCGAATTTACCTACCAGTTGCTTCAAGGATACGACTTCCTTCACCTCTATGAAGAGAAGAATTGCCGTCTTCAGTTGGGTGGTAGCGACCAGTGGGGCAACATCACCACAGGTACTGAACTGATTCGTCGAAAACTGGGTAACGAGAACGAGGCATTTGCCTTGACCTGTCCCCTTATTACTAAGGCTGATGGTAAGAAGTTCGGTAAGACAGAGAAAGGCAACATCTGGCTTGACCGTACACGCACATCTCCCTATGTATTCTACCAGTTCTGGTTGAATGTAGGTGATGAAGATGCAGAACGCTACATCAAGATCTTTACCTCTCTTGACAAGGCTACCATCGACGCATTGGTGGAGGAGCACAAGCAGGATCCCGGTCGTCGCGTACTGCAGAAGAAGCTGGCTGAGGAAGTAACCATCATGGTTCACAGCCGTGAAGACTACGAACTGGCACTCGAAGCCTCCAACATTCTCTTTGGCAAGGCCACCAAGGAAAGTCTCGTAAAGCTTGACGAACAGACTCTTCTTGACGTATTCTCAGGCGTTCCCCAGTTTGAGGTAAGCCGCTCTTTGCTCGAAGGCGAAGGCATCAAGGCTGTTGACCTCGTAGCAGAACAGGCACAGTGCTTTGCTTCAAAGGGCGAGATGCGTAAACTTACCCAGGGTGGTGGAGTATCTATCAACAAGGAAAAACTGGCTGCATTTGATCAGATGATTACCACAGCCGACTTGCTGGACGATAAGTACATCCTTGTTCAGCAAGGCAAGAAGAAGTATTTCCTCATAATTGTAAAGTAAGAATTTCGTTCATAATTCATAGTTCGTAGTTCGTAGTTTATAGGAAAATAATAGTTTTTTGCTAAAAAAACAAAAAACTATGAACTATAAACTATGAACTATGAACTTTTTTTATTACCTTTGCACCGCAATCCGAAAGGAGGCTACAGGATTGGGCTATGGTGTAATGGTAGCACAAGACATTTTGGTCGTCTTAGTTCTGGTTCGAAACCGGATAGCCCAACCATAAAAAAAGCGTTGAAAGTAATATTTCAATGCTTTTTTTGTTTTTTTAGCACTATTTTATCATATTTTGCCTTATAAATTCTTGGATTTAAAAAAAATAAATTAACTTTGTGTGACTATACCAAAAAAAGGATCAAAATACGAAATAAAAAATATACTATTTATATTTTAACATTCAATTATTAACTAATTAACCAAAATTACAACAAGTATGAAAAAACAACTACTTGCTATGGGTATGGGTCTGGTAGCTACTGCTTCAGTGGCACAGGTAACATTCCCCGTAAAGATGGGCTTTGAAAATGCAGACAAGGGTGATGCTTATCACTGTAAGTTTGCTAACAAAGTTGGTCTGAGTGAATTCGGCGACTGGGTTAACCCTCAGGATGTCGATAACTGGATTGAGCAGAGTAATGACGATGCTAAGTCTGGTGAGTACTGCTTCATGGCACAGAACGACGTAGAGAAGAAGAATCCTTGGGACCGCGGTTTCAAGTTAGGTAACTTGCCCATCAAGGAGGGTAAGTCATACCGTATGAGCTTCTGGATCAAGGGTGAGACTGGCAAGGTGCTGAAGGCTTACCTTTCAAAGGGTGTTGAGCAGCTCGACAAGTCATTCGTTAACCCCGCTGGTTCAGCAGTATATGGTTTGAACGGTGAGAATGACTACACCCTTACAAGTGATGACTGGCAGCATGTATCATTCGTTGCCTTCAACCACGGTGCAGCTCACTTCAACTCAGTATTAGCTAACACAAGCTGGATGGGTACTGCAGTAGTAGGTGAGAACGTACCTGAGTCTCTTTGGGCAGGTGCTGGTATCAACGACAGCAACAAGGACAAGACTTACCGTGACTTCTTCAACGGTGAAATTCCTGAAATCTACTTCAGTATCATCAACCTTTATGATGGTGGTACCTTCCTGATCGATGATATTCTGATTGAAGAGGATAAGACCTTCAACCAGGCTACCTACAACAATAGCGTAATCAAGCTTGACTTTGGCTATGCTACTAACATTGCAACCTTGGCAGCAAGTGGCAAGAACAATTGTAAGATTCTCGACAAGTCACAGTTCAAGGTTACAAAGGGTGGTTCTGAAATCGATATCTACTCAGTTGAAGCACATGCTGATGGTTTTGTTTACATCTTCTTGGACAACGGCGCAACTGCTGAGGAGGGTGTAACCGTAAGCTTTACTCCCAATGAGGAGTGCCCCTTGGAGTATGGTGCTGACAAGCGTCCTTCAAACAGCAGCGAGGCTATGAAGGTATTCGGCTTTGAGAACGAAGCTGTTTATGAGGATGAAACAATCAACGCTGAGGCACACTATACCACACTTCCCCAGTTGGTTAGCAGCACTCCAGAGGATGAGTCATTCGACTTGAATAATGATATCAACCAGTTCGTATTCGTATTCGATGCTGCTGCTGATGTTGACAACTCTATCATTAAGTTGATTGACGAGAACGGAAAGGAAACCGAACTTACCATCAAGGCAAGCGAAGATAACAAGACCTTGACTGCAACTTATGAGGGTGGCAAACTGAAAAATGGTAAATATACTATCAGCATTGAGGTTGCAGATGCAAGCGGTGATGCTAACTTCTACGACATTACCTTCAATGTAGGTAAGACTGGATTCGATCCTGACAGTTCAACTGAATTGATCTTTAACCCCGGTTTTGAGGAAAGTGGCAACAATACTGTTCCTACTGCTGGACGCTTGACCTTTGGTGGAAGTGTACTCACTCCTGACGAGGGTCGTGGTAGCGGTGCACGTTTGTTTACCGACTTTGCACAGGGTGGCCAGTTCACCGCTGCTCTCTATAGCCGCGACTGGGATGGCGATGGTCAGTATGAGATTGGTCTCGGTGATGAGGCAATTGAACTTGAGGAAGGAAGCTATCAGTTGTCATTCACTTGGGCACAGTGGAAAGGTGGAGCTACACTGAAAGAAGTACAAGTCTTCAAGGTTGACGAAGAAGGTGAGTTCACTGGTGAGCCCATTTGGCAGAATGAGCAAGCTTATACCAATTCTGTAGACGTAAATGGTCTCAAGAATGCTGTTGAAGGTGCAGAAGAGGTAGTAGCTAAGTTTAAAGTAGATGAGGCAGGTCGTTATGGTGTACGCTTCTTCGGTACCGGTGAGTGGTTGCTTGCTAACGTAAACATTATGTATGTTCCCGAGATTGCAGGTATTGAGCACAAGAGCGCACTCTGGAATGCTGTAATGGAGGCATTCAACTTCTATACTGATAATGATCCTCTCGATGAAGAGCACGCACGCTACGATGAGGCTGATTTCAAGACTCTTTTGAGCACCATTCAGAAATATGCTGACCTCGACGCTTCTGCTCCCACCGACTGGTCTAAACTTAATATGACTTGTCCTACCGATTACAAGAATGCTATTGCTGAGGTAAAG
This sequence comes from Bacteroidaceae bacterium, assembly GCA_045597585.1. Classification (GTDB taxonomy): domain Bacteria; phylum Bacteroidota; class Bacteroidia; order Bacteroidales; family Bacteroidaceae; genus Physcousia. Next base: position 44,253 of record JAZLKL010000069.1, read on the forward strand.
GCTGCTTTGGAGAAAGCTAAAGACTTCAAGAAAGTAGTTGATGAGTACGATTCTTATCGTGTTGAGGATGGTATCATCGCTCAGACTTTGGCTAAGAATGCTGAAACCAAGTTCGCTAAGTTGGAGTGCTACGTTGTTCTTAACAACACTTATAATGAATATAAGGATAAGGCTTTGACAGATCACGATGAGTTGGTTAACGCTACCAACTTGCTGAAGGAGAACCTGAACACATTGCGTCGTATGAGCGGTGAGGCTCTCAAGAGTGATGGTGCTTTGGATGATCCTTGGGGTCATGCAGGTTTAATTGGTATTCCTGCTCTTACTGCACGTATCGACATGGGTATTGCTACTTTGAAGGCAATGGCTAACGATGACTATACTGAGGAAGAAGTTAGAGTTATTCAGGAAGGTGAGGAGACACTTACCGACAATGAGGCAATAGCTAATGAGCTGAAGAGACTTGTTACCGCAAGATACTACAAGGCTATGCAGAACGACGAAACCGCTAAGGCATTCTTCGAGGAGAAGTACACTGAGCCTTCTGAGGAGTCTGACGATATTCCTGAATTGATTTCTGATGGTACTTTCGATATGTCATTCTTCTTGGTTAACCCCAAACTCTATATTAATACCGACAGAACAGATGCTAATCCTGCAAACTCTCTTACCGCTATTCAGGTAGGTACTGAGGAAGAGCCCGCAACTATCTATCAGGGTTCTGCATTCCCCGGTTGGACTGTAAGCGAGGGTACTGGTGACTGGACAACTGGTTGGACCAACTTCAAGGGCTTAGGTGTTGCCGAAGCTATGTGTAGTAACTGGGGTGGTAGCTTTACCGTATCTCAGACTATCGAGGATCTTCCCGCAGGTCTCTATATTTTGAAGGCTGGTATTACCGAGCGTTATGATGATGGTGGCTCAGAGAAGCCCGATCCAGAGAGCAGCTTCTTCTGGCAGACAAGTGGTGACGAGGATCGCGTAACAATGCCTGTTCCCGCTGCTGGTCAGTCATGGGCTACAGATAACATCTCTTCTGCACGCCGTGATGCTATCTATACTGAATATGGACATGAACTCGTTGAGGAGGGTGAGGAGCCCGTTGCAGATGCTGAGCCTATCGAAATTCTCGATGGTAAGTTGACTATCGGTTCTCATGCTGGTCCTAACTCACGTATCTTCATCAACAACTTCTCTATCTCATTGGTAGGTGGTAAGAAGACCGCTTCTATGGACGAGTTCTTGACTGGTGTTGAGAATGTATCTAACAAGCTCCAGAACGTATCAGTTTATGACATGAACGGTCGTCAGGTTGTTCGCGCTGCTAAGGGTATTAACATCGTTAAGCGTACCTCCAGCGACGGTTCTGTTAAGGTTGGTAAGTACATCGTGAAGTAATCATCACATTACGATAATCTAAATTAAGTATGGAAGACGAAAGTTTTCCATACTTTTTTTGTTTATGTAAGATTGGTTTCGTATTTTTGCAAAAAATAATAATTCCCCATAACCCCCAAAGGGGAAGTAATAAAAGTGCTAACTTTAAAAAATACAATTTATAAAAATAATCATAGCATTAAATAATAATAATAATAATCAACATAATTTGTCCTCCCCGGGGGTAGAGGAACCTTTTATAAATAATATTATGAACATCTTTTCACTTGAAGGCAAGAATGCCTGGATTACTGGCGCAGCCTATGGTATAGGCTTTGCCATAGCCGAAGCCTATGTAAAGGCAGGTATTAAAAATATAGTATTCAATGTACGTAGTCAGGAAGCTGTTGATAAGGCCATGCAAGCTTATCATGAGGCTGGTATAACCAATGTAAAGGGATATGTGTGCGATGTTACCGACGAAGTGGCTGTAAAGGCTCTGGTGGAGAAAATACACGCTGAGGTTGGACAAATAGATATCCTGGTAAACAACGCTGGCATCATTAAGCGTATTCCAATGCACGAAATGAGCAGAGCAGAGTTTCAACAAGTAATCGACATTGATCTTGTAGCACCTTATATCTGTGCAAGTGCCGTAATTCCCGAAATGATGGAACGTCGCCAAGGAAAGATTATCAATGTATGTTCTATGATGTCAGAATTAGGACGTGAAACAGTAAGTGCATACGCTGCTGCCAAGGGTGGTCTGAAGATGCTTACTCGCAACATTTGCTCTGAGTATGGTGAATACAACATTCAGTGCAATGGCATTGGTCCCGGATATATTGCCACACCTCAGACAGCACCTTTACGCGAGAAGCAAGCCGATGGCAGTCGTCATCCCTTTGACAGCTTTATCTGTGCCAAGACACCTGCTGGACGTTGGTTAGATCCAGAGGAATTGGCAGGTCCTGCCGTTTTCCTGGCCTCTGAGGCTTCTAACGCAGTCAATGGGCATATTCTGTACGTAGATGGTGGAATCTTGGCTTATATTGGAAAACAACCCAAATAACATTATACAAAGAGTTAATATGACTATTTAAAAAGCATTTGGCAATTAGCAGCAATGTTAGTTGCCAATTCTTTTTGTGTTATACACAAATCAGAAGAAACCTGTGCATAAACCTTTTGAATAGAAACAGATTCATCATCTGTTTCGAGCAACATCTTACTGATTGGACAAGCCAATAATGATTCTTTATTATACTTTAATCCAAAGGAAATATAAAAACCCGCTTGAATAAGCTGAACAAGCTGTTGGGGCTTTCCTCTATATCCATGCCAAATCCAAGGTTGCTTAGGAGATAGTGCTTTCTTGATTTGTAATATTTCATCAATGCCTTTAACACAATGCACTATGACAGGAAGACCAAATTGTTCACTAAGTAGCACATGTTGTGTAAAAACATCTTTTTGCTTTTTTATATCAGTTGTGCATAACTTATCAATTCCACATTCACCAATAGCCTTAATTTGCTTACATTCATCACATTCAAGTTGTGTAAACATGTTGTGCATAACTGATTCAACGTCTTGATCACTCATATCATCCAAAGCCCATGGATGAATGCCTATACTATTGACATCCTGAACCAATTCAATAAATGAACAATCGCTTTCACAAAAATAGAAACTATTGGATTGATGTGTATGAGTATCAAAGAAAACCACAAGCTTTGATAAATAAAGTTATGCACAATTAGTTGTTAACAATGAATTGCTTGGCAACTTCCCAAATAATCATTCCCGTTGTAACTGACACATTCATACTATGTTTAGTTCCAAACTGTGGAATTTCAAGACAACCGTCACTATTGTCAATAACTTCTTGTTGCACACCCTTAACTTCATTACCCATCACTACTGCATAGCGTTTTGATTTATCCAATATAAAATCATGCAACATGGTGCTGCCTTCACATTGCTCAATTGAAACAACAGTATAACCCTCACTCCTTAACCAATTGACACAATCCATTGTACTTTCAAAATACTTCCATTCCACACTATCCTCAGCACCTAAGGCAGTCTTATGTATCTCATTATTAGGCGGACATGCAGTTATTCCACACAAACACAGCATCTCTATTCTGAAAGCATCACAAGTGCGAAATACACTTCCTACGTTATAAAGACTTCTCATATTATCTAATACAACCACCAAAGGAAGTTTCTTGGCTTCCTTAAATTCCTCTACGTTGAGGCGATTCATCTCAGTTATCTTTAATTTACGCATGCCATTATCTGTTTGGAAGTAATGAATTAAATATATAAAGTAAATCTACACAGATGCAAAGTTACAAAAAGCGTTCAAAACTTGTTTAAAAAATCTTCAAAAAAAAGTGCTAAATAATTTGATACTATGCAAAACATGTATTGTAACCCATGTTTTTAAACTACAAAAAAAAGAATTAAAAACTTAAAAATTATTTTTCAACACAATTTTACGTACTTATATACGTATTTTGTTGACGAAAGTTATTAACTTTGCAATTGTAAACAGATGTGCATAACTATTCTTAAATACCATTTAAACCACAATAAATGAAGAAATAGTGCACCAAGGCTTAATTGTTCATTATATGTAGAAAACTCAATATCTAAATATAATAACTTTATGTGCAAGAAAAAGCCTAAAAACTTATCTACACAATGCACAGCCTAATAATAAAAATAAATTCATATTTAAAAAAAAATAATTAAAAAAACATTATTATGATAACTGTTGATAACAAGTGGAAGCAACTGGGTTACATAGATGAGCCCATTCCTGAAGGTGTTGACATTAAGGCTGAGATCCGTAGAATGTGCAAAGAGAAGAATGCTGTGATTATGGCACATTACTATACCGATGGTGAGGTACAAGATATAGCCGACTTCATTGGCGATTCGTTGGCTTTGGCTCAGAAGGCTGCCCAGACAGAGGCTGACATCATAGTAATGTGTGGTGTTCACTTTATGGGTGAAACTAACAAGATACTCTGCCCTGATAAGACTGTACTGGTGCCCGACCTTAATGCTTCTTGTTCTTTGGCCGAAAGTTGCGATGCCAAAGAGTTTAAGCAATTCGTAGAGGCACATCCTGATCATACTGTGATAAGCTATGTCAACACTACGGCTGCCACTAAGGCACTCACCGACATTGTTGTGACCAGTGGAAATGCTCGTAAGATAGTAGATAGCCTTCCCGCCGATGAGAAGATTATCTTTGGTCCTGATCAAAATCTGGGTGGCTACATAAACAGTATTACGGGTCGTAATATGTTATTGTGGAAGGGTGCATGCCATGTGCATGAGCGTTTCTCGGTTGAAAAGATTCTGGCTCTCAAGCAAGAGCATCCAAATGCTAAGATCTTGGTACACCCCGAGTGCAAGGGTCCTGTGGTAAAGCTGGCCGATAAGGCTGGTTCTACTGCAGCTTTATTGAAGTATAGCCAGGAGAATGAGGCCACAGAGTTTATAGTGGCTACCGAGAGTGGCATCTTGCATGAGATGCAGAAAGCATGTCCCGATAAGACCTTCATTCCTGCTCCTCCTGAAGTAACAGAGCAGGTGGATGCTAATGGAAATCCTGTCACTTGTTCTTGTAATGAGTGCAACTACATGAAGCTTATCACCATGAAGAAATTGTATAACTGTCTTAAATTTGAATGGCCTTATATTGAGGTAGATCCTGAAATAGCTGAAAAGGCTATTCGTCCTATCAACAGAATGTTGGAGTTGAGTAAATAAAAAAGAGTCTCCCCCCACTTTCTTTGAGAGCTACATTACTGTAAGATGTAAAGTGGGGGAGAGATAATAATTATCCTATTCCCCAATAGCATAAGGAGCTCCTTCCCTACAGGGAGGGTGGGGGAGAGTAATATGCTCACGTTAATAAATGACCTTGCCCTTATTCTTATTGTAGCAGGTGTTGTAAGCATTATATTCAAACGCCTGAAACAGCCTTTGGTGTTGGGTTATATAGTGGCTGGCTTCTTAGCTGGTCCACACATGCCTTATACACCTACTGTGGGTGATATGGAGAGCGTGGAGACTTGGAGCCAGATAGGTGTCATCTTTATGATGTTTGCCTTGGGCTTAGAGTTTTCATTCAAGAAGATTATAAAGATGGGCTTTGGCCCTGTCATATCGGCTCTTTGCATCATGGGATGTATGATAAGCATTGGCAGTGGGGTAGGTTGGTTATTTGGATGGAGCAGCATGAACAGGCTTTTCTTGGGTGGCATGCTTGCCATGAGCAGTACAACTATCATCTACAAGGCATTCGATGATCTGGGCCTTCGTCAAAAAAAGTTCACCGATAGTGTGATGAGTGTACTCATACTCGAGGATATATTAGGTATTTTGTTGATGGTGGTACTTTCGGCTGTAGCGGTAAGCAGACAGTTTGAGGGGGGTGCCTTGGCCATGAGTATGCTCAAGCTGGGCTTTGTACTTTCATTATGGTTCTTGGTGGGTATTTTCCTTATACCACAATTCTTAAAGAAAAACAGCAAATACATCAATCAGGAGACGCTTCTCATTGTGTCTGTAGGATTATGCTTCCTTTTGGTTATTTTAGCCTCTAAGGCTGGCTATAGTCCTGCTTTCGGAGCCTTCATGATGGGAAGCATACTGGCAGAGACTGTGGAGGCAGAGAGGATAGAGCATGCTATAGGTAGTGTGAAAGATCTCTTCGGTGCAATCTTTTTTGTGTCGGTAGGTATGTTGGTTGATCCAAGTATCCTGGTACAGTACTGGTTGCCCATTCTTGTCATAGTGATTAGCATTATTCTGGGACAATGTATATTTGGAACCTTTAGTTTTGTGCTTTCAGGCAATAATCTGCGTAGTGCCATACAATGCGGCTTTTCCATGGCACAGATTGGTGAGTTTGCCTTTATCATTGCTTCCTTGGGTGTGTCGCTGAAGGTTACCGAAGAGTTTCTTTATCCTGTTGTGGTGGCAGTAAGTATCATTACCACCTTTCTTACGCCCTACATGATAAAGTTTTCCCAGAAGCTAAGCTATAGTAAGTTCACCCTGTTATCTGAGGAGAAGAAAAAAAGGACGAAGCTTTTTAGTCAAAAAGGATTGTTGCCTTCTTCTTTGATATCTACTGATGGAGTTACATCCACTTGGATGTCGTACTTGGTTAAGCTATTTCGTCAGACGGCAGCATATTATATTCTTACCATTGCAGCCATCACCATCAGCTTTGCTTCACTTTTACCCTTCTGCCGTAGTTTATTAGGGCATTGGGTTGGTAATGCCGTTTGTGGAGTCATCACGCTTTTTGTCATTGCCCCCTTCTTGCGACCTGTCATAATGCGCAAGAATAACTCTGCAGAGGCTTTGCAGATTCGTAAGAAGAGCACTACACACCAGTTTATTTTCCTCTTTCTTTTTTTCCTACGCTTCTTTCTTGCCACATGGGCAGTATTCTACGTCATCAACTTTTTATCGCCTTTCTGGTGGGGTTTTCATGTGTTGCTGGCCATAGTTATGGTGGTGAGAATTATCTATAGTCGCAGGGTTAAATATTACAGTTTGAAGATTGAGCGTACTTTCCGCCAGAATCTTTCACGTCGTGATCGTTTGGCTAACGAGAACGAGGATAACAATCCGCGTTATGCTCGTCGTCTTCGTGCCCGTGACCTTCATCTTACCCGACTTACCATTCCCAACAATTCAAAATGGGGTGGAAAGCGTCTCTCTCAGCTGCAGTTTGGTAGAGAGGATAATGTTATCATAGTGGCTATAATACGTGGAGACAAGCGCATCAACATACCAGGAGGAAATTCCTTTATTTTTCCTCGTGACATCATTGAAGTAGTAGGCGATGATGCAAGTATTGATATTTTCTCTAAGCGAATGGAGACGGAGGTAAGCAACGACACATCCTCCAACAACTCGCTTAGCATTACTCGCATTGTCATCGATGCTTCTTCTCCTTTCCTCAACAAATCCATTGTGGAGAGCAATATACGCCAGCAACTGGGATGCATTGTTATAGGCATAGAGATGACTGACGGCACTCTTTCCATAGCCAATGCCTCCTATGTGTTCAAGTTGGGCGACATTATGTGGTTGGTGGGTTAATGCTCAAAATGTATTTGTCCCAATCCTTTGCAGTACCTTCTCCGTTAAAAGCCTTTTGCTGCATTCGCAATCTGCTTTGTGAAATACTGCTCTTGGTCATTGCCATCAGTTGTGCAATGTTTGAAGGACTTATTTCTGTCTTGATAAGCATGCATATACGATATTCGGTTTCGCTCATGTTGTAGAGCGAAAACAAAGTATCTCGCAAGTTGGGATAAGCCTTGTTCAAGCGTTCGTCTATGAGTTTCCAGTCGTTAGCACCAAGTACCTTGTTCGAAGCCAGACGAGCGTTTATCAGTTCGTTGACATCCTTGTCAAAGAAGTGCCGTGTGCTGGGTTTTGGATGCTTCGTTTCTTTATCTTGCTCGTTGCTTTCTACAACTGTGTTGCTCTTCGTTTTTCTATTCTTTATTATCATCATGACTATACAAGCCAGAAGTGCCAGCAGCAATGGAAGCAGCCAGCTTAGGTCATTCTTTTCTTCGTGTTGCAGGTTTTTGTTTTCGCGTTGCAACAGGTAGGTATTGACACGTTGATTGATGTATCTTACCTTCTCCACCATTCTTCTGCTTTTATCCTTTTCAATGGTGTCGTTGGCTTCTTCTATTTGTTTTATTGCCTCCTTGCATTTTTGTACATTGAGGTTATTGCCATCTTGCTGGCTAAAATAAATAGCCAGTTCGTACATAGACTTAGCTTCCTCCCTCATATGGTTGTGCTGGTATATATTACCCGTCAGCAAGTATATGTTGCCTTGCAGGGAGTTTGTCAGTTGTGTGGTGTCGCACATCAAGGCCAGCTGAAAGTAGTATAGAGCCTTTTCTGTGTTTTTGGTAGAAAGCTCAGTTTTTCCGGCATAGTAATATGCTTCTACCAGGTGTTTGTGTCGGTCGTTCTCCGAAAGATAGTTAATAGCTTTTTCCATAGCCGAATCATTGCTAAGCTTGATGCCTGCCTTGTCATCGGCTTTTGCACACAGCAAAGTGTAGTAGGCCACATCGTCCATGTTGTCCTCGCTAATGTCTGCACTTATCTGCTTGAGCATATTGCGAGCACTGTCAGCATGTGTTTGTATCAGGCTGTCTATGTCGGCCAAACGTTGCTGCGTATCTATACCTGTGCACTGAACAAATATGCACAGTAAAAATATTATTTTTATGGTCAGATTTTTAAGTTTCATTCGTTATCTTTCATCGTTGATACAAAATTACATATTTTGATGCTTAATACCAAATACTTAATTGAAGAATAAGTTTTTTTCTGCTTTTTTTTACATAATAAAATGATTTTAGCCTTTAAACTCTGATTCCACTATAAAAAGTCGGGCTATTCGCCCATGATTAATATTATATTAGTTTAACACTATATCGCTCTTTGAAATTATGTAATCTGGAGATTTTTTCTTACATTTGCATAGAAAATCAATGCAACAGATATGTTCAAG
>JAZLKL010000070.1:0-4869 GCA_045597585.1 Bacteroidaceae bacterium
GAGTCTCTCAACTCAAAAATGAAGGGATTCCGCTCTGAGCTAAGAGGCGTGCGTGACTTACCCTTCTATCTCTACCGTTGCACTCTGATATTTGGGTAGTCAGTGCTGTGGATTGCCACGGAAAATATCTACTGAGCCAATGAATCTCTATTTTTTTGGTTCATCTGGTTGATCAAGATTATGGCCGCAGGAGCTGGTTACGTAACATATTTGTGGAACATTACAATTACCGATTAAGGCTGTCTTTTCATCTTTGAAATAATAGCCATACCTTTGCAATGTTAATCTTGCAAGAGTATGGCTATTTATACGTATGACCCTTCGGTGGTGTATCTCTCTTCGGGAATACCCACCTTCTATATCAGCACAGCGAGTGAATCCGCTAAAGTGAGCCTCTATCGTTCGGGCAACTGCATCTTTGAAACAAGGATGTATGCCCAAAAGAACCGGCTCACAGTTCGCGATCTTCGACAAGTGATAGAGCAAGACATGAGGGATAACTACCTCACGTTTGCTGCCTATACACTTTATACGGATGATGATACCATCGTGTCAAAGTTCAATGTGCTTTACTGCTGTATGAAGTTCACCGGTGACAACAAACAGTTCCTGGTCAACCGATTCCTTACCACAAGCACATCGAAGCAGATGGCACGAGTCAAGGATGAGCTGTATTTCTTTGTACGCAAGGAGGAGGGGGTAATTGCCCCTCGACAGTTCGTGACGTACAAAGATGCTTCAGGCAACATCCTCCTTCATGACAAGCAGTTTAGCACACGACCAGGCGCCTCAGGCAATGGCGGTGTCTTCTGTGTCGAGGTGAAGCCTAATGATTATGCTTCACTCGGCACCGTGCTTTCCATCACTACCATGGTGGGAGCCCGCTCGTTCACCCATTTCTATATCGAGCAGCAACCCTCGCTGAAACTGTTCTATGCCAACATCTTCAATGTGCCGGAACAGGTTCATCTTATCGGGGTGACTTCTCGAAAGACGGAGGTTGAACGCTCAGAGGCTGTCATCCACCGCACAACAAGCTTCTACGACCAGACCACCACTGAGCTCCGAGAGTTTGAATCTGCACCCATGCCTAAACCAGCTGCAGATATGATCGGCGAGATTGTGGCATCGCACATGGTGAACATCATCGACCAGGACTACGAGGACTGGGATGATCTTCCCACCATCCTCATCACGGATTCCTCAGTCGAGGTCAAGGACGCGAAGGGTGAGTTGAACACGGTCAAACTCACGTTTCGCTACGAGGATGATTCACCGCACCTTCCTCTCTTCACCGAGCCGGAGCAGCCTTTCAACAATGTGTATTCTCTTCCTTATCTATAATCTCATGCAGAAAATCCATATCTCAACCCTGCGTGCCATCTTGAAAGCCGGGGACCCCGTTGACCTTGATGTCTGGACAAAGTCGGGCGAGATTATTCATCTCAGGAACAGCATCCCGCTACGTGCCAATTTCTATAAAGGTACTCGCAATGTCAAGATCCTCTCTTCCGGACAAATACGTGCCATCCGTGATATTTGTATCTTTAGAGTGAACGGATGTATGGAGGTGTACTTGTAGCACCCAGTTCTGCGGACTGCTCTACGCCAACAATCCACATCATCACACTACTGATTATCTCGTTTTTGTAGCATCGAATCTATTCATCTGTTACTGAGCCTCACTCTCTGGAGTGGGGCGTGTTTGTATCGTACCTTTCCGACTCTTGGTACTCCAGGGGGCTTTTCCGCAATCATAGCCGGTATGCCATAATCATTTTTCACCTGTTACTTGTGGCCGCTTTGTTCACCGCTATATAGTTCCGTTTTGGCATACAAAGGTACGGAGGCACGTTGACAGCCCGATGGGCGCAAGGCAGGTGTACTGCCACTTTTTGACAAAAATCCCTCTTACTCGCTCACACGGATTTTGGCTAAGCCCTGAAGGGTAAAAAAGTATTGTCCATCCTTGCTGGTGTCAGCCTAACACCTCTCGAAGTACCTGTATGTCAAAAGAAACAGCGATGACAAGCTACAAGTTAAACAAATAAAAAATTAAAGATTATGGCACCAGCTTACATGACAGCAAAATTCGACACTCCTTACGGTTACAAGAGCAGAAGAACACGTGAAGTAATGTACTCAGTAACAGTTGAAGATTTCGATGGAGATTCTTACGATTTCGAGATTTCAGCAGAGTCACACGATGATGCAGCTCGTCAGGCTGAGCTGTTAGCCGCAGATCAGGGTTGCTACAATATCCTTAACATGTTTATCTATTCACTCTAAAAAATATCACTATCATGACACAGAATGTAATTGTCGCACAGAGAGTTTCAAGCGAGGGTAATCAATCAAATTGGCAAGTGGCAGTACGTGTTCCCTCGGGTAAGATGTTCGCCCGCCGTACTTGTTCAGCCGCCATCAAGGCAATGCGTTATATGTTCCTGTTGAAGGCACGCCACGGGTATGAGATTTCAAAGGAATGCCTGAGAATGCTGAAGGAAGAGCATCGTCTGAACAAGGCTGCTCTGAAGTCGGTTACCATGCAGGAGGAAGGTGGGGTGCAGCCCACAGTGGCTCCTCTTTACGATCTGAGCTACGTCCGCGCAGTCCTTTGCGAAACAGCCATTTCGGTGGATGAGGTTTTCTCGGAGGATTTCATGCTTTGCGTCAGCATCAGCTGGGGCGATTGGAAGCATGATCACCTCTGTTGCCGTCAGCTCATGCAGCAGCTCGGTTACACCTTCGTCCGCGAAGAGGTCACAGAGGATGATGGCTCGGATGCCTACTCAGCAGTACACTACTACAAATAGGTAGTGTGCTGCATCGCTGTCTTTTGAGGTACGCGCTTCGGTGCGTACCTTTGCTGTACTAATTCAAATGATATGGATAATTTCTTCTTTTTTAGTGTGGAAGACATGCCTGACGTAAACGCCAAGGCAGTCTTTACCATCGATAGCGCATCCGTCTTCAAGGAGGATGTGGACGACTGCCCCGTGGTAGTGGATGAAAACACCTCCTACATGAAATGGGGAGGTGACAACGAGATTCCCTACCACGTTCTGGACATGATTGAGAAAGACGAGACGCTTTCCACATGCCAGATGTTCAATGCAGAAGTGTGCTATGGTAATGGCCTCGTGTATAACACGGAGGCTGCTTCTGCATCTGCCAAAAAGGAGGTGGATGATTTTCTCATGGACAATGATCTGCCTACGTATTTCCTCGGAGCCTGCCAGGACTTCAAGCATTTCGGACTCTGCTTTAGCATCATCTTCCTCAATGCTGAAGGGAATAAGATAGTGCGCATCCTTCGCAAGGAAGCTTGCTACTGTCGGTTCGCTCCGGCAGACAAGAAGGGTGTCATCCCTTATATCCTCTATGCCAACTGGCGCAAGTCGCCCACTCGCGAGAATATGGAGAAGATACCCTTGCTGGACATTCATGCTCCCTGGGCCGACCTGCAGGAGCGAATGTCGGAGTCTGGCCGTCGCTCAAAGGATCGTAAGTTTGCCATCGTGTGCCGGTTCCCGACGCCCGACAGCACTTACTACCCAATCCCATACTATGCAGCGCTTTTCCGTGGAAAGTGGTACAACATCAAGCAGCTCATCGGAGCAGCCAAGGAAGCCAAGTTGAAGAACTCGGCTCCCATCAAGTACCAGATTGAGGTGAGCAACAAGTATTGGGAGAATCTTTTCCGCTCTGAGGGTGTCACCGACCGCGAGGCTCAGAAGGAGCTCGTGGTGAAAAAGAAGCGTGAGATAATTGACTATCTCACTGGCGCTGAGAACTCTGGCAAAGCCTTGTTCTCATCCTATTATATGACACCCGATGGCAAGGAACAACGGGACATCCGCATCAATAAGATAGACACGGAGAAGGAGGGCGGTGACTGGAGCACCGACATTCAGGAGGCAGTGAACATGTTCTGTTTCACCATGCGAGTCCACTCCAACCTCGTGGGCTCTGTGCCTGGCAAGTCTCAGTCGAACAATTCGGGCTCGGACAAACGTGAGCTTTACACGATCGCCCAAGCCCTGCAGAAGCCTTACCATGATCTCATGTTCATGCCGCATCGTATCATCATCCGTTTCAATGGTTGGGATAATGTCTTTCCCGAAACACCTTTCATTCAGCTAACCACATTGGACGAGAACCGGGATGCAAAGGAAGTCAGTACCGAGCGCAAGAGTGAACCAGAACAGAAGTAACACATAATATAGAGGTATGAAATTCATAACAAACGAGACCAGTCTTCGCACATTCCTCCCGAATGCGTTTACATCAGTGGAGGGTGAGACATCATTATTCGATAAGCTGCAGCCGTTCCTCATCATAACGGAACATTGGCTACAGCAGCAAGTTCTTGGGGAGGCGACCTTGGCATCCATCGCTCAGGAAGATTCGGATGCCAATATCCTTTGTTGCCAGATTGTTGTTTCCGAAGGATTCTCCCGGGCTATACCTTCGCTCGATCTGGTGCTCACACCAAACGGCTTCGGTATCGTCAGCAACAGCAATGTGGCTCCTGCATCAAAAGAGAGGGTGGAACGTCTGATTGCCCAACTGCAGGACAATCGAGACACTTACCTGCAGTCGCTTCTCGCCATACTTCCATCTCGTGAAGAATGGCTCGGTACCGCTCAACAGATCTTCTTCGCTGGCACCTTGTTCCCCAATACAGATATTGTAGATCAAGTTGGCCGACGCACGAAGACACATAAGTAATCGTTAAAAAATAACTTCCTAAAGTTTACACCATAGAAATATGACTATGAGAGGTTGCGATTCTCTCGTTAGTTTGACGCAATTTGTTAGTTCTATTCTTGTTCATTTATATAGTATAATTTAACATTTAACTCA
>JAZLKL010000071.1:0-6213 GCA_045597585.1 Bacteroidaceae bacterium
CAAGAAAGTAATTCACGCATAAACCTACGGATATGGAATCGCTAACTACTCATGAGAGATACGCCAACTTCTACACGGATTTCGCTTTCAAGAAGTTGTTTGGCACCGAGGCCAACAAGGAGTGCCTTATTGGTTTTCTCAACTCGTTGTTTGATGGCGAGGAGGTGGTGCGTGATGTCACCTACCTCAACACTGAGCACATCGGGCACCTTGCCATCGATAGGAAGGCAGTGTTTGACGTGTATTGCGAGAATGACAAGGGCGAGCGCATCCTTATCGAGATGCAGAAGGCCGAGCAGCGCTATTTCAAGGATCGCAGCATATACTATTCCACGTTCCCCATTCAGGAGCAGGCTCCCAAGGGGGCTTGGGATTTCCAACTGAAAAAGGTCTATACGATAGGCATTCTTAACTTTACCTTCGACAACAGCGACGAGGACTACATGCATCATGAGGTCAAGCTGTTCGACACGAAGTCGCACCAACTGTTTTACGACAAGCTGACCTACGTCTATCTTGAGATGCCGAAGTTCCGCAAGACGGAATCGGAACTTGTCACGCTGATGGACAAGTGGCTTTATGCAATGAAGAACCTCAACTCGCTGATAGAGCGTCCTACAGCTCTTCAGGAAGCTGTCTTCAAGCATTTCTTTGAAGCTGCCGAGATAGCCAACTTTACCCCCAATGAGATACGCGACTATCGCGAAAGCCAGAAGGAGATGTGGGATATGTATGCCATTACCACCACCGCAGAGGCAAAGGGAGAGCGCAGGGGCTTGGAGAAAGGACTCGCCCAGGGACTTGAACAGGGCCGTGCAGAGGGCCGTGCAGAAGGTCGTGCAGAAGGTGAGAAGTCAAAGGCCCTTGCCATTGCCAAGAGTCTTCTTGACCTGGGGCTCTCTATAGAGCAGATTACTCTAGCCACAGGACTTAGCAAGGAGGAACTTGCAGATTTGAAGTGAGCTAAAAGATTCGTTGCGGTTTGATTTCTGCCGTAAAGGTATGCTGTTTCTCCTTTACCGCCAAAGAAATGAGTTTGCAAATTGTTTGCATTCTCATTTTTGCGGTTACAAACCCAGTTTGCAAAAAGTTTGCACGCTTGAATGATAGGTAGTTAGGAATACACGAACACACTACACAATCATTTCTTCTTCGGGTTCTTGTTCCAGTGATACACCAGGTGCAGCATGGCGTAGTGTGGCAAGGAACGATACCAGGTGATGGTACGGCCCTGGGCATTGACCTCGTACTGTGTGCTGGATAGGTTGTGCAGGAGGTCGAAGGCTTCGATGCGGGCGATGAGTTTGCCCTTGAGGAAGGGCTGGCTGACGGAGGCATTGACCACGAAATCGTCGGTATTGAGAGCTGACGAGCCATAGCCACGACGGCTGAATATGTTGGCATCGGCAGAGACCGTCATGTTGATGCCGGGGATGGTGTAGCGACCGGAGACACCGTACTGGTAGTCGAAGGCATTGAGCACATCGAAGTCGAGCATCTTGCCCTCGCTGTGTCGCCAACGGAAGTCGTAGGAGGCACGGAGGTTGAGCTTGTTGTGGTCATACTGCACAGAGGCACCATCGTGGAGGGTGAGGGTGTTCACCTGATTGAGGTGGCTCGTGGTTTCACCGGCCAGCAATGCCTGATCCACGGAATGATGGAAGTTGGCATCGGCATTCGCCTTCACCGACCAGTAGCGCTTCTCATCGAGGTTCTGGGAGAAGTCCAGTTTGACATTGGCGGTGTAGTTGCCACTCACATTCTCAGGTCGATAGGTGTGTACGCCAGTCATGGGGTCGTAGGTGACGGCCTGACCTATGGCTTGGTGCAGATACCTGAACGATGTCGCCACATGGTACATGCGTTGGTGTGCGCCAAAGCGGTTATAATACTCTGCCTTCAGGTTGGTCGATTGTTCCTTGTATTTCAGGTTCGGATTACCCAACTTCACCACCAGGGGATGGCTGTCATCGCGATAGGTGATGCGGTCTTGGACGTCGGAGCCTCGCAGAGCATGGTCGATTCTCCAGGTGATCTCGTGCTGATAGTCATGCGTTGGGAACCAGTTGCCTTCGAGAATAGGGTTAATGGACATTTTGGTGTGCGTAGCCAGCGTGTCGAGCGAGCCGCGCTGATAGTCGAGCGACTGATGTTCGGGTGTCACCCACAAGTCAAAGCTCCACAATTCATAGTCCATTGGGTAGTTGATACGGCTTTGTTCGGCAGTCAGGTACTTTATTTGACTCAGATGGAACAGCGTCACGGGACGTTGCATGCGGTAGTGGCTGTCGTAGGAATTGCCGCGGTCGGTAATGGCCATGAGCATGTCATGCTGAGAGGGCAGCATGAGGGTGTCGGGGTGGTAGAGCCAGTCGTGTGTGCGCTCGTTCAGGGTCCTGAATTGTTCTTCCACGCGCAGCCATAGGCCTTTTTTCAAGAAATTCTGATCGCCGTATGTCAACCACGTGAAGGTTTCTGTCTTGTTCCTCCAGTAGTCCGTCACATTATGCTGTGGGCTGGCGATGGGTTTGTAGAAATCGTAGCGCTTCATCTGCTCGTTTACCTCCTTGGCACGGGTGAAATCAAACATATAATTGATGTAACGTCGATCTTGCTGATTGATTTTCAGATAGCCTGACCCATGGGTATGGAAGTCCCACTGGTTGCCCTGACTCATGGCGAAGTCGTGCAGACGGTTGGTAAGCGTATCATTGAATTGCTCCGTCAGCAGGCTTGAATTGCCGGAATGGGTGCTGCGATTGTAGTCGAGGTCGATGTTCAGGAAGTAGGGCTTGAGGAACTTGAAGTTGTTGTGCAGAGACAGTTTGCTGGCTTTGTTCATGGCCGAGGACTGCGTTAGCGTGAGGGGCGTGATGCCATTGAGGAAGAGTTCGCTGCGCTTGCGTACCTCGCTCTCGTCCTTGCTCCACTTGTAGTCGACGTTCAAGTTCTCCTCGTACTTCTGGTCGGTAGAGCGGAAACTGAACTCGCCAGCCACGCTGCGTGTGGTGAGCAGCGACTGAGGTGCAGAGGCCGGTGTCCACTGATTCTCCTTGCCGATGTGCCGGCTCTCGTTCACATTGTTCAGGTTGCCCAACAGGGTGAAACGGTAGGGATCTGCAAAGCCAAGCAGGAATCCGCGACCCAGGTAGCGGCCCTGTGTGCCACCCGCCATCTCTATGTTCGAGATGATACCCTTGTTGTACTCCTGCTTCAGGTTCACATCCATCACATACTTGCGTGGTTCTACGTCGAAGCCCAGCGCCTTGCTGGCGTCGCTCTGCTTCTCATACACCTTCAGATTCTTGACGGTATAGTAAGGCAGGTTCTCTAAGAGCACCTTCGAGTTGCCACGGAAGAAGGAGCGCGAACCGAGGATGAGTTCATCCACTTTGCGACCGTTGACGAATATCTCGCCCCCTTCCTTCAGTTCCACTCCGGGCAACTGGCGCACCAAGTCGTCGAGCATACTGCCGTCTGGCAACTGAAAGGCATCGGCGTTATAGACCAGCGTGTCACCCTTGTAGAACATCTTGACCTTGGTGGCTGTGACACTTACTTCCTTGAGGTTTCGTACCTTGCGCAGCTCCATGTCGCCCGTATAGAACGGTACGTTTTTCACCATCGGGGACTTGAATGACAGCCAGGCATCGTCGTACCCCTCCAGCGAGCCTCGAAGCAGATATTTCTTGCCACATTCCACGGTGAAGGAGAATATAGTGAATTCCACTTCGCCCGTGCTGGCCTTTGTAGCTTTCATCACCTCCACATTCTTTATGAAGGTACTGTCCTCCGTCATCAGGGTGAGTTTGACATCGGGCAGCGGTGTTTTCAGAAAGGCATCGCGGATGCTTCCGCTGGCCGTGTTGGTGTCTTGTGCGCTGACGCAGAGGATGGCGGTCAGCATGAGAATTGCGGTAAAAATTAGTCGTTTCATGATGTTTAGTCGTTTGTGGTGATTAATCTTTTTGGTGTTTCTTCTTTGCTATTTCCCATCTATAGTACACATGGGCGAGGATGTATGAGGGGAGGTACTTTGTGTTGATGGTTTCCAGGCGACCTTGCTCGTTGAGGACGCAAGTCAGGCGGTCGTTGTGATGGAAAAGGTCGTTGGCGGTGAGGCCCACATTGAAGCGGCCGAAGTCGCGTGAGGCGGACAGGTCACAGAGCACCACGCTGCGGTTCATGCTACGGTCAGTGTAGCCAAGGCGAGTGATAACATTGCATGTAGCCTTCGTGTTGATATTCCAGGGCAGTACATAGCTTATTTCCAGTTGATTGGAGAGGTCTGTCACTGTGGTGCTGGGCTGGCTCTGGGTGAGGATATTACGCATGTCGGCCTTGAAGGCATAGTTCAGATCGAGACCATGAAAGCTGTACCTCACAGCAGTCTTGCCCACCATCTGCCGGGTGTGAACGATCGAGCGGGTGGCATCTGCGTCCGTGGCTGCTATGCCCGAGGCTGTGGAACGCTGCATATCCACACTGTGGTAATAGTTGCCGCTGAGGTCAAAGGACAGCCAGAGACTCTTCTTCCGGTCCAAAGGCAGTCCGTAATAGGCTGTGGCACCCAGTTCGTAGTTGCCGTCCACATTCACAGGTCGTGTTGTCCTCACACCCGTCTGAGGGTCGTAGACGGAACTCATGGCCACGGCATGGCTGTGGGTGGTGTAGTAGGTCGAGAGGTTCAGGTCATGCCATCTCTGCTTGTTGGACATGTCGAAGCCCAACGAAATGAGGTTGGTCGTCATCTGCCGAAGGTCGGGATTGCCCAGGGAAATGTTGAGCGGATCGCGATTATCGCGCACCTCCATCATCTGCAGGAGCGAAGGTGTGCGCTGTGACAACCTGTGACGAAGCGTCCAACAATAGGCCATACGCTCAAGGCTATCACGGCCAATGGGATTCCATGTCAGTTTCTCGTCACTTTCAAACGAAAGGAAGCGATGGTCCATGTGTCGCTCATCATCCAGCCTCTTGTAGGTCATCTCCGGATGTGATGCCACACCACTTGCCGTCATCGTCAGCATCAGATACTTCTTCCTGGGCAGTCGGCGGTATTCGTGCGTGAGCCTCACACCGAGGATGCTACGCGAGTCGCTGTTTGTTGTCCATCGGCTGTTCTCGGCATCAATGAGCAGCTGAAGAGAGTCGCGCGAAGAGGGCAGAAACCTCGTGTCGGTGAAGAAGGGACTGTCCGAGTGTTCCTTGTTGTATTCATATCGATAGTAGGCTGTCAGCTCTGCGCTATGCTTCTGCGTATCTGCGTATTTGAGGATGAAAGATGCCTCTGTCTGCAAGTTCTCCCTGTCGTAGGAATTGTCCGCGAACCTGTATTGCGAAGTATTGCCGACAGCCTTATCTGCCGTGAACATATCATAGGTGCTGTGATTGGTATCTCCGCCTGCCGTCTTGTTCCAGTTGGCCGTAACCTTCAACAGATGTGGAGAGAAGCCCATGTGCCCCTCAAATGAGGCCTTGTGGCTGCGGGCATCCTTCTGACCGTAAGCCATGTCGGAGGCTATGTTGGTGGTGTGAAGGAGTGTGACGGGGGTGAAGACGAACGAGCTATCCCAATACGAAATAAACTCGTCAGGATTGGCATTGAAACTGGCAGTACGTGTCTGATGCTCGAACTTTCCCTTGTCGTAGCCAAGGCGATAGTCGCCCTTGAGATAGATGCGCTTCTTGGGACGGGAGGCTACAGATGTCACGATGCCCATGCTCTGATCCTTGTTCCATTGCTCGCGCAGGGCACGACGAAAGATGTTTCCTTCCTGCAGATAGACTTCCTGATTCTCTGCCACACCATACTCCGAGTCAATGCCTTGGTAGTCGGCAGAGAGGTTGAGGCTGAACTTCTCATTCTGCTCAAAACGATAGGTGCCGCTGAGTTTCTTGTAGGTTTGCAAACCTTGGTCAGATGTCTCCGACCACGAACAGAGCTCGTTTGAGCCACGGTTCTGGTTGAGATTGTTGTAGTCGGCAGAGAGGTACACCGCCTGGCGGTCGTCGAAGCGCATTCCGTAGAGCGTGATGCCTCGTCGCCAGTTCGTGCCCAGGTCCAGTGCCGCATTGCCCAGCCACATGCCGTGGAAGTCGCGTTTCAGGTGAATGTCCATCACATAGCGTCCGTCGTGCATGTCTGTGCCGGCTGTCTCACTCATCTCGCCCGCCTTGTCGTAGAACTTCAGCTTGTTGACGATATAGGCT
>JAZLKL010000072.1:0-2294 GCA_045597585.1 Bacteroidaceae bacterium
TTTTGCCTCCAACAGTAGCACATAGGCAGCAGCATGCATGAACAGGCGGAACTGGTTGGCAGAAAACCTGCCGCAGGACATACGGTCGGCAGATAGCCCGTTCTTCAGTTCTTTTATGTACAGTTCGCAGTTGCCCCTATTACAGTACCAGTGCTCATACAGATGTCTTGGATCCTTGCATCCCATGCTAGTTACAATGTGTCGGACATTGTATCCCATGCTATTGTATTCCACCTTCGTGATAACCCATTGGGGCACATTCCAGCTGCCAGCTCTGTACATGTGGCGATAATACCTCTTTACGGGTTTGCCATCTCTCTTGAAATCATCCCTCGCTCTTGACACCCAAGGTTCAGACTTCTCGCCAAGTACCTTGTTTCCAGTAAGTCCTGTGATGAATTGTACGTGGTGCTGCGTCTTTGACCACTCCATGAATTCATGACTACAGAACATGGCATCACCTCGCACGATGATTACGGTTTCCTTCCAGTACTTGCGTATCTCGGTGATGATGCGCTTCATCAGGCCGAATACGTTCAGACGTTTGTTGACACGCCCAGGACGCAGAAGTGGAAGAACGAGTTTTCCGCTGTAACCCTCGAATATGAACAGAGGCATGTAGCAATGCTCACCATAGTAATCATTGAAGAAGGTTAACTGCTGGGTGCCATAGGTATTGCTATTGCTGTCATCAAAGTCGAGGATGATCCTGGCAGGAACCTTCTTGTAGGATCTGACGAACTGATGAACAAACTCACGCCCCATATTGTAAAGCTCACGGTGAGAGACGTGGTTCTCAAATCTTGTCATGGTAGGCTGGGATGAGAGTGCCACCTCTCCAGGCAAGCGGCCGCTGCACATCTTCAGCATGCTGTCGTTACGCAGGGCATCGCAGTCATCGGCATCCTCATAACCTGTGGCTATCTGGAAAATACGCTGTGTCATCATTTCCTCGATGCTGTGCACAAGCAGGTGTTCGTTACGCCACTCCATGACATGGGCACTCAGCCGGTGGATGAATTTCTGACGCTCGTTTACACTCTTGAGAAGAGTCAGACCGCCAAAAGAAGATAGGTTTGGAGCTGTAAATGATACCTCAACAGGCTTTTTCAGGTCAGAAAACTGAAATACTTCGAGTTGAACTTGCTTTTTTGATGGTTTTGTTGTAATTTTGCACATAGAGAACGTAGTTATAACATTGATTTATAGTCACTTCAAAGTTACGACAATTCTTGCAAATAAGCAAGAAAACGTTCTCTTTTTTTATGTCTGTGAATAATTCAGGCTAAAGAAGCTTTATAAACCCGAAAAAATTGAAATACATAGGCCTTATAGTGATTTTAAGTATTATGAGATTGTAACAAAGGATTACAGATACATGATTGCAGATTCGACAGGAAATGTAATTTTACCCCAAAGTCAATCCTTAGATGATGCGCTCAAGTACCCTGTAAAGTTTACAAAGAGACATGAGAAAGGTTATGCAAGCTATCGTGGAAAAGGTCGTGGTGCACAAACGGTTAAACCCTACTATACCGACAACAAAGATGTCTTCATGACTCAAAAGAGTATTGGGGGTGGCTCTTGTGAATACAAGTTTTATAATGTTGATGGTATGCTTATATCTGAGTTTGATGGCAAGATAGAAGATGCCTATTCGTCACCGGTTTATATTAGTAAGGATTTATTGGGTGGCTATGGTTTGCTGTCTTTAGACGGAAATGTAATTCTGCCTAACGAATATTCCTCTGTTATCGTTGAACCAGATGGCTTGTGCAGTATATCTCAAATCAAGGATGGCATAGATAGGTTTGGAGGATTCTGTTTTTCTGATAAAACTACGACTTCAGTACCTTGCGACTTCTTTTCTGTCGTTTTTGATGATCATAATTCTTGCTGGAATGTTCAAATACATGTTTTTGATTCCATAATGACTTACAAAGAGGAGTTGGCCTATGACATCCATTTTTTGGATGAGGGACAACGCTTGTATGAATTACATCAGTATGAGAATGTAAGAAGATTCTATAGTTTAAATGCTAATTCTTCCCCATGGGCAAAGTTCTATATCGGTGCATCGTATTACTCGGAAGCGTTATGCGCACTTGAATCTTTTGAGGAATGTAAGTCGATCCTTGAAAGGAGTTACAACAAAGAAGACCGGAGCATTGCTTCAAGTATGCGTAATCATTTCAGCGAAGTAAAAACAAAATTTGCCTTATCCGAGCAATCTCTTAAAGGTTATCTTGAAAACGATAATAGGTATGCGTCTCATGCTAATGAAATGCTTTATA
>JAZLKL010000073.1:0-44415 GCA_045597585.1 Bacteroidaceae bacterium
TTCAGGAAATAAGGAAGTTAAAGGAAGTTAAAGAAGTTAATGAAGTTAAAGGACGAATGTCCTGCTTCTTGAATGCATATAGCAAACGTATTACTTTTGACCGCTGTCAAAAGTCCTTTAACTTCCTAAGTTTCAGCAGCCCAAAGGGGTGGGAAACTTTAATAACCTTATACTTTAAGGGGTACATAAAGATAGAAGGAACTACCCTTACCCACCACAGAATGAAGTACAAGGTTACCACCAATCATCTCGGCAAAGTTCTTGCACAATATCAGTCCCAAACCAGAGCCCTCCTCGCGAGCCGTACCGTATTTTGTGAAATGGGTTTCCTTCTTGAAAAGCTTTGCCTGATCTTCTTCGCTGATACCGCATCCCTGGTCGTGCACACCCAGCACAGCAAATTCGCCTTCGACCTTGCACGAGATCAGCACTTCATTTCCTTCGCCCGAGAACTTGATGGCATTTGACAACAAGTTGCGCAACACGGTGTTACACATATCCACATCGGCAATCACCTTGCTCTCCACAAAATTGTCATCCATTCTCAGCGTGATTCCTTTCTGTCCGGCAATGCTCTTGTAGATGTCAAGCATACCAGTGACCACAGTTGAGATTTCAAACTCCTGTTTCACCACCTTCAACGTACCCGTCATGCTCTTGGTCCACTTCAGCAAGTTATCCAGCAAACTGAAAAGTTCACCCACTTGCTTACCCGACTCTACCACCAGTTCGGTAATCATCTCATCCACGTTCATCATACGCATCATGTCCTCCATTGCCTTCAGCGACATCTTGATGGTGCCTAAAGGCGAACGAAGGTCGTGTGCAATTACCGAATACATCTTGTCGCGGCCATAGATGATTTCCTTGAGGTTTTCATTCTGTGCCTCGATGATGTTGCGCGATGCCACCAACTTGAGTTGCGAACGCACACGAGCCAGCAGAATGTCCGGCTCGAATGGCTTGGTAAGATAGTCGGAAGCTCCCACCTGGAAACCACGCACCATACTCTCCTTATCCTCGTAGGCAGTAAGGAAGATGATGGGCACAAGTGCCAGTTCGGGGTCTCCCTTCAACTGCTCAGCCAACTGATAGCCATCCAGTTTAGGCATCAGGATGTCGAGCAGGAAGAGGTCTGGCTGATGCTCTTTGGCAAGTGCCATCACCTCGGTAGGGTCGGTTGTTTTCACCACATTAAAACCTGCACGGGTCAGCATCATGTTTACCAGCATCACATTGGCAGGCACATCATCCACCGCCATGACCGTAAAGTCGGCAGGATCTATGTCGTTGAAGCTATGAGTATATTTCTCAATGTTTTTCATAAGGAGGTATCAGGAGTATTCTTCAAGCCATTTGCGAAAGTAAAGCCATCAACTAAGTGATGGTGAAAAAATAAATTGGTACGATTTGACCTCAGATTTTTGAGATGTTTTTGCTTCATGAAGAGGGCGCGATGCGGACATCGTGACCGATGAATGAAACAAAAACAGCCAAAAAGATGAGTCATTACCAGAAAAAGTTTACATCACAAATCGTACCAAGTTAATTTTTTATCATCACTAAAAGTTGGGGCGACGAGCCTCAAAATATTCGATGACCTTCTTAAGGCCTTCATCAAGAGGCACCTTAGGCTCCCAGTTCAGTTTCTCTTTAGCCAACGAGATGTCGGGACGACGCTGCTTGGGATCGTCAGCAGGAAGAGGCATGTGCACCAACTTCGACTTGCTTCCCGTGAGGCGAAGCACTTTCTCGGCCAGCTCAAGCATGGTAAACTCACCAGGATTGCCAATGTTGACAGGGCCGGTGAAGTCATCCTCGGTAGCCATCATGCGAATCATACCTTCTACAAGGTCGTCCACATACTGGAAACTGCGAGTCTGCTTGCCGTCGCCATAGATAGTTATATCCTCGCCCTTCAAGGCACTTACTACAAAGTTCGTAATCACGCGGCCATCGTATGCCTGCATCTTGGGACCATAGGTATTGAAGATACGAATCAGTTTGATACGTACGCCATGCAAACGGTGATAGTCCATAGCCAAAGACTCGGCACAGCGCTTGCCCTCATCATAGCATGAACGGATGCCGATAGGGTTCACATTGCCCCAGTAAGACTCAGGCTGAGGGTGAATGGCAGGGTCGCCATACACCTCACTCGTACTGGCATGCAGAATCTTAGCACCTGTTCGGCGAGCCAATCCACAAAGATTGTAGATGCCAAACACCGCCGTCTTGGTAGTCTGAATGGGGTCGTTCTGATAATGTATGGGCGAAGCAGGACAAGCCAGATTGTATATCTCGTCCACCTCTGCCCAATAGGGCTGAATCACATCGTGGCGCACAAGCTCAAAGTTGCTGTACTTGAGCAAATCCCACACATTCTCTTTCGAGCCTGTGTAATAATTATCCAGACAGATCACATCATCTCCATTCTCTACAAGACGCTTGCAAAGATGTGAGCCGATAAAGCCGGCACCACCAGTCACCAATATTCTCTTCATCTTATTTTATCATTATTACAGCCTAAGCCATTGTTAATTCCTAAATTCTGCTCTATTAAATAACAAGTTTCAACATCTCTCTCATTCCCCTTCCGGAGGTAGGGGGTTACTTTTTCATTCATTATTAGACACAAAAGTATAAAAAAAATTGATTTATGACAAGAAATCCTATCTAAAAGAGATACAAAAAGATGATTTAAGAACAAAAAATAGTTTTTTTTAGGTTTATTTTGTAATTTTGTTGCGCATTTTGGCCAATAGTAATATGAAATAACAAGTCTCGAAAGATTTGATTACTATTTGGTGTATGCATCCAAAGTCACAGAATCCATAATTTATAAATAAGGTATTAGAAACAATTTAAGATAAAACAAACAATGAAAGCATTCGTTTTTCCCGGACAGGGAGCACAGTTCACAGGTATGGGTAAGGACCTGTATGACAACAATCCTCTTGCAAAAGAACTTTTCGAGAAAGCTAACGACATCCTTGGTTTCCGTATCACCGACATCATGTTCGAGGGTACTGCCGATGAGTTGAAGCAGACAAAGGTTACTCAGCCTGCCGTGTTCCTGCACAGCGTTATCAGCGCCCTGTGTCTGGGTGACGAATTCAAGCCCGCTATGGTAGCAGGTCACTCACTGGGTGAGTTCTCTGCACTTACCGCTGCTGGCGCCCTCAACTTTGAGGATGGTTTGAAGCTGGTTTACGCTCGTGCCATGGCTATGCAGAAGGCATGCGAGGCTGCTCCCAGCACCATGGCCGCTATCGTAGGTCTTGACGATGCTACCATCGAGCAGGTTTGCGCTGAAGTAAGCAAGGAGGGATGCGTAGTGGTTCCCGCTAACTACAACTGCCCCGGCCAGCTTGTAATCAGCGGTAACGTAGAGGCAGTCAACGAGGCTTGCGAGAAGCTGAAGGCTGCTGGTGCTAAGCGTGCACTCGTGTTGCCCGTAGGTGGTGCATTCCACTCTCCCCTTATGCAGCCCGCCAAGGACGAACTTCAGGCTGCCATCGAGAAGACAACCTTCAACACTCCCATCTGCCCTGTTTACCAGAATGTTGATGCTCAGGCTCACACCGATGCTGCCGAAATCAAGCAGAACCTCATCGCTCAGCTTACCGCCAGCGTAAAGTGGACTCAGGAGGCACAGAACATGATTGCTGCTGGAGCAACCGAGTTCATCGAGTGCGGTCCCGGCAAGGCTCTTCAGGGTATGATTGGCAAGATCGCCAAGGGTAACGACGCCGTTACCGCTCGCGGTTTGTAAATACACAGCCATCAACGGAAAGAGCAGGTCATCCCAATGCGGACACCATGCCCGATGCCATAGACATCAGGATGCTATCCAACTGGCATCGACACGCTGAGAAGATGCTGCCCTTTCCGTTGATAAACTTTATCCCGATATTTCGTTTTACTGACATAAGGTCTGGATAAAGTAAATTAGTTTCAATTTAGGTAAAAAGAATTCTTTATTGCGCCAAAAGCAATGAACGAGAAAATAATCATCTACCAGGTATTCACACGCCTTTTTGGCAATGACTGCCGTACTTGCGTCCCTGGAGGAGACAAAGTCACTAATGGCTGCGGTTTGATGGACGACTTCACACCACGTGCCCTTCAGCAAATCAAGTCGCTCGGTGCCACCCACATCTGGTACACCGGTATCATCGAGCATGCCACACAGACGAGCCATGTTGAGTTCGGCCTGCCCAGCGACCACCCCGGTGTAGTTAAGGGACAAGCCGGTTCGGTGTACGCTATCAGCGACTACTATGACGTGGATCCCGACCTTGCCACAAGCCGACTGGCTCGCATGCAGGAGTTCGAGAACCTCGTGGAACGCACCCACAAGGCTGGTATGAAGGTCATCATAGACTTCGTGCCTAACCATGTGGCTCGTCAATATCACTCCGATGCCGCACCCAATGGGGTGGAGGATTTAGGAGCCTCTGACGATACCAATCTGGCATTCTCACCCAACAACAACTTCTATTACATTCCAGGCGAGGAGCTTCATGCCGACTTTGACATGAAGGGTTACCATGAGTATCCTGCCAAGGCTACTGGCAACAACAACTTCTCATGCTGGGCTCATCAGAACGACTGGTACGAGACGGTGAAGCTGAACTATGGTGTAGATCACATTCATTGTTCGGGTAATCACTTCGACCCCATTCCCAACACATGGCATAAGATGCTCGACATCCTGCTTTACTGGGCATCCAAGCATATCGACGCTTTCAGATGCGATATGGCCGAGATGGTACCCGTAGAGTTCTGGCATTGGGCTATTGCCAAGGTGAAGGAGAAATATCCTCACATCATCTTCATTGCCGAGGTTTACAACCCCGTAGAGTATCGCAACTACATCCATATTGGTGGTTTCGACTACCTTTACGACAAGGTGGGTCTCTATGACACCCTGCGCAACGTCATCTGCGGATATGCTACCGCCAGCAGCATCACACAGTGCTGGCAGAATGTGGATGACATACGTGACCACATGCTCAACTTCCTCGAGAACCATGACGAGCAGCGTCTGGCAAGCGACTTCTTTGCCGGCAATGCAGAGAAGGGACGTGCCGCGCTCATCGTCAGCACCTGTATGGGCACCAACCCCATGATGATCTACTTCGGTCAGGAACTGGGCGAGCGTGGCATGGATCAGGAGGGTTTCAGCGGTCGCGATGGTCGCACCACCATATTCGACTACTGGACGGTAGATACTATACGCCGTTGGCGCAACGAGGGCAAGTTCGACGGACGACAGCTCACCCCCACCGAGGTCAGCCTGCAACAGTTCTACAGCCGCATCCTCAACCTTGCCGTGGAGGAGAAGGCCATCAGCCAGGGTGAGTTCTACGACCTCACCTATGTCAACCCTCGCACCGAGGAGTTCAACCCTGCCACACAGTTTGCCTTCATCCGCCGCTATCAGAATGAACTGATACTCGTGGTGACCAACTTCGACAACTATGACACACGAACTGGCGTCATCATTCCTCGTCATGTGTTCGAGCACTATGGCATTGACGAACTTGAAAGCGTCAAGGCACTATGTCTCATCACAGGCGACACTTTCAACATTGCCTTCAACAGCAATGAGCCCGTTCGCTTGCAGGTTCCTGCACACTCCGGACGCATCCTGAAAATAGTGTATTAAGAGTTATTTTTATAAAATACAAGATTGCAAAAACCTCTATGGACTCATTCCATGGAGGTTTTTGTATTTAGTAACCGTTAAAAAATATCTTCCTGAATTATTAACGTTATTACTTCGTTTTTTACATCATTAAAGTGGCATTTTTCGTGTGAAATACACGATTTTATGACATTTTTAAACTTTTTTTGTATTTTTTTTTGCAGATTCAATTAAAAGATATAAATTTGCACATTCACTAAATATCCAAAATACCCAAAATTAATAGATATCATTAACTGAAAAGAAAACATAACCCCCTTGACTTAAACGAAAAGTTGAAAGAAAAGGGAGTATAACCATAGAAAATCAAATAAATATATAACTTAAAATCTAACTAGTATGAAAAAGAGATTACTTTTTCTGTTAGCCATAGCCTTGACGACGATAGGTGCAAAGGCTATTAGCTACAAAGTGGATCCTAGTAAGGAAATCACTAAATCCACTGCAGAGCTGGACAAAGTTGTCTGTATCCCAACCGATGCAGCAAGTATCAATGTGTGGACATTGAACGGCGGTGGAAATTCATGGGATTTGAAAAATTTGCCCCTCGCAGAGTGGGGAAGCAAGAGCGAATACTCCTATGTGAGATTCGAAAAACCTACAGGTGACTATAGTGGTTGCGGTATTGACGGAGACATCTATTTGATGATTTTCGTCAACTCTGCAGGTAATGTTTTCCCTGCCTGGGGTGGACAAGCTGGAGCATTGAACATGCAGCCTGGTGACCAAAACACCATGTTTGCCCTTGGTTATACCAATAAACTCTTCGGTCAGGATGCAGAATACCACGCTCTTTGGAGAGTTACCCAGGAGGGTAATGGTTACATACTCGAAAACGTGGGTCGTTTAGCGGCAGGCGGTAAAGCTTATGCCACTCCCGCTTCTGCAAGTCCCCTTGCCGATAAAGCATACGTAAAGCTGTACAGCGAGTTGGCTATTGACGAGACTGTACCCGAGCCTGAACCACTTATAGAAGATGGCAAATATTTCATCCAAAACGTCGAGAGTGGTAAATTCCTTTCTAACGGAGCTGCATGGGGTACACGTGCTGTACTTTATGGTCGAGGCATAGAATACGGTGTAACCTTTAACAGTAACGCAAACAAATACACTTTGACTTCAGGAATTATATCTGCAAACAACGCACTACGTCCCAGTGACGGCTTCAACGACCAAAGCGGCGCCTGGGAGTTGCAGGAAGCAGAAGGTGGATTCTACATGTACAATGGAAGCCAATATTTCTGCAATAGCGACAATGGCATACCACAGTTCAAGGCTACCCCCGATGCATCTTGTGTTTGGAAGTTTGTGACTGCAAATGAGCGTAAAGCACTTTTGGCAGATGCAACTGTAGCAAACCCTGTCGATGCTACAGTTTACATTCAGGCTGCAGATTTCCACAATGGAGATGTAGCCAATACAGCATGGAGCGTTCAGAAGGTTGGTGGTAATGCAAGCAGTGGCAGCACTTTACTAAATAACACCAACAGCGAGCAATGGCAAGCAGGTATATTCACCTCATCTCAGGCTATTACGGGTCTCCCCAATGGTCTATACAAGGTTTCATGTTTAGGTTTCACACGATTTAGCGATGCTAATGCAGCATCTGCCGACAGTTATGAAAATGGTGATGTTCTTCCTGCTTATCTCTTCGCAAACGACAAGCAAGTGGCACTAAAGTCCGTATTTGAAGGAGCTTTAGGAGCCAGTGGATGCACAAATGTCACATCTACAAGCGGAAAGGTTTACAACATCCCCAACAGTCAAGGTGATGCCGCCCTCAGATTTTCTGAAGGCGCTTACAAGAACGAACTTGAGGTTACGGTTACTGATGGTACACTGAGTCTGGGTATTAAGTCTGATGGTGGCTTCAATTGGGTAGTATGGGACGAGTTCCGCCTCACCTACTATGGCGAGCCTAACGACGAGGCTTTGCTGGCAGCAGCAAAGCAGGATTACGAGGCTGCCCTTGCTAAGGCAAAGGGTATTGACCAGACAAAGCCTATGAGAGCCAAGGGTCTGACTGCTTTGAAGAAGTCAATCACTAACTATGGTGACAAGACCTATACAACTGTAGCTGAATACGAAACTGCAACCGAAGACCTCAACATAAACGCTGATGCAGCCCTCAAATCTATCCAGTTCTATGCAGACATCAAGCCCTATATGGACATCTACGACCAACTGGATGACGCAGGAAAGGCAAAAGCCGATGAGGATGAAGCAGGTGGATATGGTGCGTACGTAGCCAAATACAAAAATAATAAAATTGACGAAACTGCTTATAACTCTTTACAAGAATTTAATGATGACATCAGACCTCTTATCGTAGAGGCCATCTTCGCACAAACCACACCTGGCTCCGACTTTACCTATGCTATTGTGAACCCCAATTTCGATGGCAACATCAATGGATGGACTGACGCATACACTTCAGGAAACCACAATTATCAAACTTCACAATATTCTAATGGAGATGTAACAATCAACCAATTCTTCGAAGTATGGTCTGGTCAGTGGAGCAGTGTTCCAGAACCTTGGTATTTGCCCGATGGCAAGTTCAGCCAAATAATAAGCAACCTTCCTGCAGGTAAATATACTCTTGAAGCCGACATGATTGCTACACAAAGAGAAGGAACAGATAGAGAAGGATTTAACAATTATCCTTTTGGCCCCAAGGAAGATAGAAAGGGTATATTCTTGTTTGCAAAGAGCGCTGGCATTGATGAAGCAAAGTCAAGTGACATTCAAACCGATGACTATAAGCCCGAGCACTTCAAGTTTAACTTCAATGCAGCCGATGGAGGTACAGAAATCGGTATAAAGACAGAGAACAGTAACTGCGTATGGGTCGCTATCGACAACGTTAAGCTTATCTATCAGGGAGAAATAACTATCAACATTTACCACGAAGACCTGAAGAAAGCTGTTGACAATGCTAACGCAGACCGCACATCAGAAATGGCAAACAAAGACTGCATTGACGCTTACCAGAATGCATATGCAGAAGCCAAGAAACTCTATAATGATGAGACCAAGGCCAACAATGTATACGAAGAAGCCAAGACTGCATTGGCAGATGCAACAAAAGCATTGGATGAGTCTGTAGCCATCTACAAGAATATTGCCAAGGTAAACCAGAAGGTAGCTGACGAGAACGATGCCAACATCACAGCTGCATACAAGGATCTGCTTAAGGCATACAATGAGAAGACTGCAACCATCTATGAGCCCTACAAGGAGTTCCTCATGACCATTGAAGAGATTCCTGCAGTAGCAGTTCCTACAGCTCCCGAGGGCTATGCATACGAGCCTATCACCAAGAACACCGATCTGACGGGTGAGTCAATGGATTCATACGTAGTGAAGGGTGATGCTAATCCCGAGATGAAGGTGGTAGAGTTCAAGAATGGCAAGGCTATCAAGGTAGTGGGTGGTGCAAAGGTTGCACAGCCCTGGGATACTCAGTTCTTCATCGTATTCGACGAGCCCCTGCCCGTGGGCGAGACCGTCAACGTGTCATTTGCTTACAAGGCTGATGTAGCGGCTTTGGGTACCACCCAGTCACACAAGCAGCCCGGTAGCTGGACTCCCAATGCTTCTATTGGCGACGTCAACTTCGGTACTGAGTGGAAGACATTCACTGGCAACTTCGAAATTGGTAATGCAGACGTACAGTCAGTTGCATTCAACCTGAACGAGATGGCTGAGGCTAACAACTACTACTTTGCAAACGTTACCGCTTACAAGTTGGTTCGCACCGAGGTTATCGATCCTGACTTCATCCCCGCTGCCGACGAACTTCCCGCAGCTTCTGCTGGCATGGTTTGGGTTGACGTAGCAGCAAACGACTTGAATTCAACTTATGTACAGGGTGCTACCATCAAAGAAACAAAGAACGCTAATGATGTCAAGGTGTTCGAGATTGTCAGCAACGCTAAGGCTGAGGGTGGAAATCCATGGGACAGCCAGTTCTTCATCAAGGCTGACGAGCCTATCGCCAACGGTATCAAGTACTACCTAAGCTTCTCTTACAAGGCTGCTGACAATGCCAAGGTTTCTTTGCAGTCACAAGCAACTCCCGGTAGCTACCTCGGTGGTTTCACACCCGGTGACATTACCTGTAAGAGCGGTGAGTGGCAGACTTGCACCGTAGTAGCAACCTCTGCTAACGATGCATTCCAGTCAATCGCATTCAACCTGAACGAGAAGGCTGAGTCAACTACTTACTATATTGCAAACATCGTATTCAAGGCTGAGATGCCTGTAGCAACCGTTGCCATGAACATCACCGATGCTGGTTACGCAACCTTCTGCGCTCCCTTCGACGTGGAGATTCCTGAAGGTGTAGAGGCTTATACGATAGAAGGAATCAACAAAGAGAATGGTGTGCTCGAAATGATACAGCAGGAAAGCATTGAGGCAAATGTTCCTGTAGTGCTTGCAGGTAAAAAGTTCAGCGAGCCCAAGACATTCACTGGCATTGCTAAGAAGGCTGGCACCCAGTACGGTTTGCTGACAGGTGTATATGAGAAGACTGAAGTTCCTGTAGGAAACTACATCTTGCAGAAAAAGGGCGAAAAAGCAGCCGCCTTCTACAAAGTTGCAGTATCAGGCATCTATGCTCGTGCAAACAGTGCATACCTCACTATCCCCGAAGATTCTGAAGTTAAGGATGCCTACTTCTTCAGCGAAGAGGATGCTGCTACCGCAATCGAGACCATCAACGCTCTTGCAAGTGGCAAGGCTGAGATCTACGACATGAACGGACGTAAACTCGAGAAACTGCAGAAGGGTGTCAATATCGTTAATGGCAAGAAGGTAATGGTTAAATAACAAAGATAAGCTTTCCGTATAGGTCTCTCCCCACATGGGAGGACCTACGGAAAAGTAAAACAGAAGTATTAACTCTTAAAAACCGACCGAAAATGAAAAAGAAATATATTGCGCCCACATCGCAGAACAAACACATTCTCTGCCAGCAGATGATGGCACTTAGTGCATCCACAACACCAGATGACAATGCAGAGTCAACAACCGATCCCGAAGGTGATAACCTCGTAAACGATTATGTCTGGGACGACCTTGAGTGGTAATAAGTGGTATTTACATGAAATAATATAGACCTGAACCATCAGGCTACATATAAAATACCGACAAATGGCGCAGCGGAACCTCACAAAGGTTCCGCTGCTGTTTTTGTTTTTTTACCAATTGTAGCCTAAATAATGTGTTTTTTGGCATAGAAACATTACAACTTTTAACATTTACGCATTATTTATAAAAAAAATTATGTATTATACCAATATTTTTTTGTACATTTGCCACAGAGTTAACAAGGAATAGACAATAGCAGGATACAAACAAGGCATGTTTATCTTGCTATTTGTTTATTTCCGGACAAGAATAACAACTATAAAAACCTTTTATACTTAAATGAAAAAAACAACTCATTTAAAATCATGGCTCAGCATTATCATGATGCTGTTTATGGTTGGCAACGCTTGGGGACAAGCCAATATTCATACAAGTAACGTAACATTAGATAAGGGAACCAATGCTCAAGTTCAGACAATCAAACTTGAAGCTGATGGTACGGAGTACGCAAGTATGAAATTAGGAACTACTAATAATAAAGGAATAGCCACATTTAAGATAGAAGCAGGAACATCAAAAATTCACTTACATGTAGCAGGATGGAAAGGTGATGGAGAACACAATCTAATCGTAAAAACAAATGTGGGAATATTTCAAGAAAACAGAACAAGAACCATAAATATACCATTAACAAATGACGAGGGTATAAGTGGTGACGGGCTTGTCATGACTCTTGCTCATCCAGAATTAGCAAGTACTGACTACTATAAAGAGATATTACTTGAAGGTGTCACAGAAATGGCCACCATAACGCTTGAAACTTCTGCAAAAAGAGCCGTTGTTTGGGGTATTAATATCCCTACATACAAAATAACCTATGATGGCAATGGCTACACAAGCGGAGATGTGCCTGTGGACAATACAGAATACAAGGAAGGGGATGAAACCTTTGCCCCTGAGTCAGGTACGATGTCAAAATACGGTTATGAATTTGCATCTCTATGGAACACTAAACCTGACGGAACAGGAACAGCTTATGGTGCAGGCGAGCGAATTACTGTTAATTCAGACCTCAAACTCTATGCACAATGGACGGCAAAAACTTGTCCCGTAACTTGGTATGTAAACGGGAGTCCTTACACAAAAGGCTCGCCTAAAAAAACGGTGACTTTTGGCAGCAAAGTAACAAGCCTTCCCACTGCACCCACTGACCCATTTGATTCTGACTTGACCTTTATGGGGTGGACTGATAAGCCTATAGATGGAACATCAACAAGTGAGCCTACCATACTTTTTAATACTACAGCAAAAGCCCCAACTGTAAATGATGAGAACGTAAAATACTATGCTGTATTTGCAAATGTAAATGAGGGAGCTACAACCCTCACAAAAATAGAGAATGTTGCAGATATAGAAAATGGTATTTATGCTATCATTACAAAAAACTTCAAATACTATCTACCAAATATTCCTAACGACCCAGAGGCTACTAAAGCCACTAAAGCAGAAAAGA
The DNA here is from genome assembly GCA_045597585.1 of Bacteroidaceae bacterium. GTDB lineage: Bacteria > Bacteroidota > Bacteroidia > Bacteroidales > Bacteroidaceae > Physcousia. Next base: position 12,324 of record JAZLKL010000073.1, read on the forward strand.
TTACCTATGTTGACGAAGAGGAAACAAGTGTCAATAGTGTCAATATTACGGAAGATATGAAATGGAAACTTACCATTTCAAATGGCATTATACAATTAGAAAGCAAATCCAATCCAAATAACTATCTTTGGGCAGGCGCCGTAACAAACTCAACCCGTGTACAGAGTACTGCACCTACTTCTACTACAAACGAGTGGAAAGCTATCAAACATACTACACATGGAGTTTTGATATATGCCAATACAACCGAAAACCAAAGTGATATAGATCGAACAGGTCTAAGATATCTAGCATTTTACAATAGTTCAACCAGGCCCGATTGGCGTAATTACAAAGAAGGATCAAGTTTGACAAATCCCGGCAACCTATACAAAATAACAGAAGGAACAACATACTCAAACTACACCACCCACCACATACAGGTGAATGTGGGTAGCACAGGTTACTCAACCTTGTACTATAGCGACCGCAACCTTGTTGTGCCTGAGCATGTAACGGCTAAGACCTATAAGTTGAACGGACAGAACTTTGAAGAGAGCAAACTCTATAACGCAAATAGTGTCATTCCAACTGATGAAGCTGTAGTACTGTTCTCACAGGAAGCATTTGACAAACAGGCTACAACCCCTATCTTCTTCGGCGAGACCACTGCTACAGCCAGCAATGACAGTAACAATGAGCTGAAAGGTACTGACGAGGCAACCGATCTTAGTACGTTATATACCCCTAATGAAGTTGCTGCAAACTACTTCTACGCTTTGACACGCGACAAGGAGAAGAAAAATGTAGGCTTCTATTGGATGAACAATGCTGGTACTACCTTCACCAACGGTGCACACAAGGCATACCTAATGCTACCCAAGTCAAGAGCAGCTGGCATCAAGGGCTTCAGCCTGGAGGGTGACTTTGAAACAGCCATCGTTGAGACACTCGATGCCATCAACGACGAGGTCAACGAAAGTGATGCCATCTACAACCTCTCTGGACAGCGCGTAAGCAAGGTTTCAAAGGGTGTCTTTATAAAGAACGGTAAGAAATACATTTCTAAGTAATGAACAAAAATCCTATTCAGAATATGAAAAAAACATATATAATCCCCAATGAAGAGGTATTTGCGCTCAACGCAAAGAAGATGCTTGCTGGATCTGGTCCCCAAGACCCCACACCACCTATAAATGAAATGGGTGACGGAGAGCAGTTGGTAAACGAGGACAGACAATTTGGTTCAAACTCAATATGGGACAATCAATGGTAAGCCCAAAACTTTTGAGCAACCAAAGATAAACGATACACACAGATAAGCAGAGAAGCTTCTGGGCTTCTCTGCTTTGTGTGTATTTACCACCAATAATCAATCCGTTTTCTTGACACGCCCACCGCTGATTCGCCCCCAAAACACCCCTATTCTTCGGGTTAAAAACCTTCGGGAAAGTAACGGGAATATATCGGGAATGTATCGGGTTAATAACGGGAAGACTATAGGTAGAGAAAAAATATCAACAAGCGGGATAGGCTAAGACATTTATAGCATAAAATGCTATCTAACGGTAACCGAGAGACAAAAGCAAGCAGAAAACTGAAAAAGTGAGAGAGCAACGCTCAAATCTCAAAGAAAATGATTACTTTTGTATTTCGATTGGAAATGAATCAAGAATGAACAACCCAACCCTCAATACCCCCACATCTGCTCAGCACATACAGGGCATACAGCATCTGCTTGACAGCGGATGCAGCTTTGCGTTGTACCGTCAACCCGGCAAGACGCACGTGGAACTTGTGCTGCAAACCGAAGGTCGGGTGTATGAGGTAGGTGAGAAAGACCAAGAGCTCCGTGGCTACATCTTTGCCCCATTCCATACCACTAAGCATCGTCCCACCCTACTCATCCGTGCCGACAGAAAGGCTGATGGGTGGCAGCAAATAATGGCGTGCGTGGAGAATCTGCCACAACACCCCGTAAAACTCAATCAACTGGACCACTTCAGGGCAGAAAGCACAGACATTGCCCAAAGCCATTTCTACCGTCAAAGATTCCAGGACTGCCTGACACAGATAGCCGAAGAAAGGTTTGAGAAACTCGTACTGACGTACTGCGAAGAAAACTCCTCCCAATACCACATGCGAGACAAGGAGGCCGTGGTCTTCCTGCGCGCCCTCGAAGCATACCCTGACGCCATGGTATCGCTTGTTTACACACCGCAGAGTGGCCGATGGATAGGTTGCACACCCGAAGTATTACTGGAACGCAAGCATGATGAATGGCACACCATGTCGCTTGCAGGAACCTGTACCAAGGAGGATGGTGACTGGAACACAAAGAACGTGCATGAGCAGGACGTGGTGACACGATATTTGAACCAGACACTACGCAACCTGGGGGCAGAGACACAATACGGGCAAATGGAAACCATGCAGATAGGACAACTGCGACACATACGCACCAACTTCAACTTCGGCTTTGACAAACCCACCAATACGCTGGACATCGTCCGCCTGCTTCACCCCACCCCGGCAGTTTGCGGCTTTCCCAAAAAGGTGTCATACCAGTACATCAGGTACTGCGAACTGGGCTGCCGCAACTATTTCTCAGGCTACCAAGGTCCCATCTGCGGCAACGAAGAGGCACACCTCTTTGTCACCCTGCGATGTGCACAGATAGGCAAAGACAGCACCTACTACCATGCCGGGGGAGGCATTACCAGCCTGTCAGTCTTCGAGGAAGAAAGGCAAGAGATACAACGCAAGCTGAACATACTGAAAAGCCTGATGACTGGCTGACGTTTTTTGAACGAAAATGCCCGAGAATTTCCCGAAAACCAAATCGTAAACGTCCATTTGTACAGTTTGAAAAAATGCTAAGCGACAAGAAGAACATATTGCAGTTGGTAAGCTTGATGCACGCTCACGGCATCAGCGACGTGGTGCTATGCCCCGGCAGCAGGAATGCACCCATCTGCCACACCATCAGTCAGACAAAGCTCTTCAACTGCCACGCTCTCACCGACGAGCGCAGCGCAGGCTTCTTTGCCATTGGTTTAGCACTTGCCACCCAGAGGACGGTGGCAGTATGCGTCACATCCGGTTCAGCCTTGCTCAACCTGCACCCCGCTGCCTCAGAGGCATACTATCAACAAGTGCCCTTGCTCATCATCTCGGCCGACCGCCCCGCTGCATGGATAGGCATGATGGATGGTCAGACCATGCCACAACCCGAGGCCTTAGGCAACATGGTGAAGATGTGCGTAAACCTGCCAGAACCCCATACCGACGAACAGACATGGCACAGCAACCGCCTTATCAACGAGGCAATACTGGAGTGCCATCATCGCACAAATGGGCCTGTACACATCAATGTGCCCATCAGCGAGCCACTATACAACTTCCCCACTACAGACCTACCCCAGGAACGCGTCATCCATCGCATGGAAGGGTTAAGTACCGAGCAAATCACGGAGATAGGTGCGCTGCTGAATAAAAGCAGAAAGGGAATCATCATCATGGGACAGAGTGCAGAGCCGTTGGCCACAACTGCCGACCTGAAAACACTCGGAAGCCACTTTGTCATCCTACACGAGCATCTTGCCAACGTGGCTTGCCACGACAATGCACTTCGCATCACCGATGCCATAATGGACAAACTGCTAGCAGAGACAAATGAGGATGCCCGTCCAGACCTGGTCATCACGATAGGTGGACACATCATCAACAAAAAGCTGAAGCAATATCTGCGCAAGCATCCACCTGCACAACACTGGCACGTCTGCCCTGATGGCAATGTGGCAGACCTTTTCGGATGCCTTAGCATGGTGGTAGAAGCCAAGGCAGATGCCTTTATGAAGGCATTGGCAGGGCTCCTGGCCTCTCACGATACCCAAGAACAAACCACCGAAAGGCACACGTTCGTGAACCATTGGAAAGCACTCTGCCCTGCCTCCCACGGCACATTCGCAGCACCAAGCCATGAGCAAGAGTGTGTAGGCAAGTTTCTCTCACTCCTGCCTGCCAATGCCGTGCTGCATCTTGCCAACAGCAGCAGCGTTCGGTATGCACAGCACTACCCCGTTGCTCCGTCCGTAACGGTTTGCTGCAACCGAGGCATCAATGGCATAGAGGGCAGTCTGAGTAGCGCAGCAGGCTACGCTACCGCCACTCCGTCACGTCCCAACTTCGTCATCATCGGCGACCTCTCTTTCTTCTACGACCAGAATGCCCTATGGAACCAGCAACTGCCTAACAACCTGCACATCCTCCTGCTCAACAATGGTGGAGGAAAGATATTCCAGACATTGCCCGTACCGGAGGATGAGAAAAGCCAACGCATCATCTGTGCCCATCACAGCACCCATGCCCACAGCGTGGCAGAGCAATACGGACTGCGATACCTTGAAGGTATGGAAAACATAGGCGCCTTCATCGAAAGTGACGAAAGCGCCTTGCTGGAATGCTTTTTCCCAAGAAGCGAGAGATAGGAATTTCGCTTACTTTCCTATTACCTTCACTCTATGTGCACTCAGTGTGCACTCACACTTCTTCACACTTTTGTGAACGCACACTGAGTGCACCGTGAGTGCTGCGTGAAGGAATTTACTCGAAATACTCAATCTTACGAGTCTCCATACGGTAGTATTGGCTTATAGTAGGCTTTACACCTACAGCGTCGTCAGACTCTTCTTGAATCTCTTCCTCATCATAATAGATGAGTCGCTTCGTCCAATTGCCCTTAGCGTCCTTCTCCTTGATGGTATAGGTGCTAGTATAGGTGAAACTAATGCCATCGCTACCACCCTCAGAGACTACCTTGATGAGATTACCCTCCTCGTCATAAGTGTAAGTAGCAGTAGAACCCCCACCGATTTCGCCCATCCAACTATTGAGAAAAGAAGCCAACCGACCATCCTTGTAACTGAACTCATAGGTTGTCTCACCGCCAAATTCCTCATCAGGTTCATGATGAATCTTTGTCAGACGACCTTCTGCATCACGCTCCGACTGACTTGTCTTGATATTGTAGTTACGTACGTCATCCGTCTGCAGCACACCATCCTTGTCAAAGGTGACGGAGTAGTCCATGAATTGTCCCTCTTCCTCCTTTCCGTCCTTATCAGCAATGCAGTATGAACCGTTTACCGACTTTACCAAGCCATTCAGATTATACAATGCCAAGTCAGGAGAGGCAAACGAGGCCTGAACCTTTGACTCTGTAACGGTAGCCTCGACCTGTGCTGAATCCTTTCCACTCTCGTTTGCGTCGGACTTCTTTGAGCAAGATGCAAAAGTGCCGACAACAACCAACATAAACATAAACTTCTTCATAACATTATGTATTAATCTAAATTTAATCAAACAAAGGTATTACCTCATACGATACAGCCTTCCCCTTGGGCAGACCGAGCACATTGGTCTCGAAAGTAATCATGTCCCCACTACTATCCAGACGGAACACACCTTCCATGGGTTCCACATCAAGAGTGCAGGGGATGCCATCCTCAGAAACCTCATGTTTGTCAAGAACGAACGAGTACTTACCCTTTCCAATGCTCTTGAAACTACCCAGGTACACATCACGCCCTTCATTCAGGGAGAATCGTGCCGTCCATACACTCGACAAGGAAACATAGAACTCCTTTTCATCACATGTGAACGAAAACTCATAGGGGCCCTCGTTATCATAGAGTTTGATGGCAGTCTGTTCGCCTTGGCTGTTGATGGCATATACTTTATTACCTTCCTGCTTCAGATTGACCACATCTTCCAGACCACTTACCATGCCGATGCCTCCACCAACCATGGACACTTCCTTCATGATATCATAGGCCAACACATGATGCTTGCTTGTGATGACAAAGAGGACCAGACTCCTGTGCTTCTCTCTATCTGCCAGGAACACGCCAATAGGATCCTCACCCTTAGGACATTCAACATAAAAAGGCCCTTGGCCAATGCGGTAGAACTCGTCCCAAGTGTCAGTAGCCTTCTTGAATTTAGCCACATCGGTAATGTCCCACTGAATGTGGTTGTCAATAACACCTGCTTTCAAAGCCAACTTGGGATTTTCACAGAAGCTCATTCCATCAATGACTGTCACTTCCTCTGCATCCAAAGATACCTGCGAAGAGTCGGCTGTCTCTACTATTTGCTCAGTTTTCACTTGCGCTGTGTCTTGTTGTTCAGCTGTTGCTTCCTGCTTCTTCTGGCCACAGGCCGAGAGCAGCAGCAGCGATGAAAACAGGAATAAAGATGATGAATGATGTCTCATACTGTTTCTAATTATTCATAAATTCCTTAATGAAAGCGTCACCCTCGATTGTGCCGCACGCACCCTCCTTGGCAGCATTCTCGCTGAACGACTGCACACCATCTGCCTGAATGCCAGGATACCAAATAGCAAAAGGAATAGGTTCGTTGGTATGGGTACGCAACTTGCAGGGAGTGGGATGGTCGGGCAGCAAGGCAATGGCCACACCTTCTGCCTCGTTCGTTTCAGCCTGACTGTCATTGGGATATGAGGTAAATGCCTTCAGGATAGGCTGCACCAGGCGATGGTCGAGGTCGGCGATGGTTTGCAGCTTCAGCTTCACGCTACCATCGTGGCCAGCCTCATCGCTTGCCTCCACATGGAGATAGACAAAGTCGTCCGTCTGGAGTGCATCGATGGCAGCCTGAGCCTTACCCTCGAAATTAGTATCGAAAAGTCCAGTGGCTCCTGGCACATCAATCACCTTCAGGCCAGCATAGTGACCAATGCCACGGATGAGGTCAACGGCCGTAATGACAGAACCCTTACGAATCTGTTTGTAGGTCTCGGTCAGGGGAACCATCTTGGGACGGTATCCACCACCCCATGGCCAGATGCAGTTAGCAGGGTCTTGTCCGTTCTTTACACGCTCAATGTTGAGAGGATGAGTAGCCAGGAGTTCCTGACTCTTCAGAATCAGATCGGTAAGCAACTGCGCCGTTTCTTCCGCCTCGGGAGTCTCGGCATACAGCATATTGTCTCGCCAAGGCTTCAGAGGAACATCGTGAGGAGGAGTGAAATGTATGTGCTTGTTGCCACCCTTGATGACAAGAAGATGGCGATACTGCACGCCGGTATAGAAGTGTACGCGTTCATTGCCCAACTTCTCCTGCAGGAACTTGATGAGGATGTCACCCTCTTCGGTCTCTAACCGACCGCAGGAATGGTTCTTCAGCAAATCGCCCTCCAGACAAATGATGTTGCAGCGAAGTGCCAGGTCGTCGTCTGCCAGTTCCACGCCAATAGAGGCAGCCTCAAGAGGTCCACGCCCCTCATAAACCAGATGCTGATCGTAGCCCAGGATGCTACTGTTGGCCACCTCGCTACCAGGATGGAAGCCATCAGGCACGGTTTTCAGCAATCCATTTCTACCATTTCTTGCCAACCAGTCAAAAGCGGGTGTATCGGCATACTCGAGCAGCGTCTTGCCACCCAATTCGGGCACAGCCCAGTCAGCCATACCATCACCAAGAATAATAAGATGTTTCATCAAGAATAATAAGATGTTTCATAAATTAAGTATAGATTATGCCAAGCTCATGATGTCGGCAAACACTCCGGCTGCGGTAACGCTGGCACCAGCACCATAACCCTGAATCAACATAGGATACTCCTTGTAGCGCTCGGTGGTGAGCAGTACAATGTTGTTGCTGCCCTGAAGAGCATAGAAGGGATGTTCGCGATCGACCTCCTGCAAGGACACGCTTGCCTTACCATCGCGCAAGGCAGCCACGAAACGCCACACCTTGCCCTCACTCTCCAGCTGCTGACGACGTTGCTCGAAATCGGCATCCAGGGTGGGGAGTTTCTTCCAGAACTCCTCTACACTACCCTCGAAGAAACTATCGGGCACAAACAGGTTGCGCTCCACATCCTCCTGACTCAACTCATAGCCAGCCTCACGGCTCAGGATGACAAGCTTGCGAATCACGTCCTTACCCGAAAGGTCGATACGTGGATCGGGCTCACTATAACCTTCCTCCTTCGCCATCTGTACGGTCTTGCTGAAAGGTGTGTCGGCACTAATCTTGTTGAAGATGAAATTAAGCGTGCCACTAAGTACAGCCTCGATTTGCAGAATCTTATCGCCGGAATTGCAAAGGTCGTTGATGGTGCGAATGATGGGAAGGCCGGCACCCACATTGGTTTCGAAGAGGAACTTCACACCTCGGCGCTGGGCAATGGACTTCAACTCGCGATAGTTGGCAAAGTCGCTACTGGCAGCAATCTTGTTGGCAGCCACCACGTTGATGTTATTCTGCAGGAAGCTCTTATACAAACCTGCCACCTCGGGCGATGCCGTACAATCCACGAACACGCTGTTGAAGATGTTCATACCGATAACCTCCTCGCTCAGTCGCTGTATGTCGCTGGGCTCTGCCTGCTTCAGTTTCTCACGGAAGTCGGTCAGGTCCAAACCATTGCGGTCGAACATGGCATTATGACCACTGGCAATACCCACCACATTGAGTTTGAGGCTTTGCTCACGCATCAGCTTCTCCTGCTGATGGGCAATCTGCTCAATCAGGCTTCCGCCCACGGTACCCACACCACAGATGAAGAGGTTGAGCACCTGATACTCACTCAGGAAAAAACTATCGTGAATGACATTCAGAGACTTACGCAAGTTCTGCCCGTCCACTACGAATGAGATATTGGTCTCGCTGGCACCCTGTGCACAGGCAATGACGCTGATACCATTGCGTCCCAACGTGCCAAAAAGCTTACCAGCAATACCGGGAGTATGCTTCATGTTCTCGCCCACTACAGCCACGGTAGCCAAACCACTCTCTGCCTTCATGGTGTACATACTACCCTGCTCAATCTCCTTGCAAAACTCAGCATTCAGCACTTCACAAGCAGCCTGAGCATCCTCGTCGCGCACACCAATACTGGTGCTGTTCTCTGAACTGGCCTGGCTAACCATGAACACGCTGATGCCATTATCGGCCAGGCAACTGAAGATGCGACGGTTCACACCAATCACACCCACCATAGAAAGACCACTTACCGTAATCAGCGTAGTGCCCTTGATACTGGAGATACCCTTGATGCTGCGGGTATCTATGGCAGTGCTCTGCTTGATGATAGAGCCAGGAGCCTGAGGGTTGAACGTATTCTTGATAAGGATGGGGATGTTCTTCACACAAACGGGATAGATAGTAGGAGGATAAACCACCTTGGCACCGAAGTTGCAAAGCTCCATAGCCTCTACGTATGTCAGTTCGTTGATGACATAGGCGGTACTGATGACACGGGGGTCGGCTGTCATGAAACCATCCACATCAGTCCATATCTCGAGCACGTCGGCATCCAGAGCGGCTGCAATGATGCTGGCAGTATAGTCGCTACCACCACGACCCAAGTTGGTTATCTCACCACTCACCGCATCACGGCTGATGAAGCCACCCACCAAACTAATCTTGGGGATGCTGCTCCATGTCTCACGAACCAGTTTCTCTGTCAGGTCAGAAGCCAGCACGTTACGCCCACCCTTCACCTCTGTCTTGATGAAGTCGAGGCTGTCAAACCACTCAGCACCCTTGACAAGGGTTGCCACGATGCGACTGCTGATGCGCTCACCATAGCTCACAATGGCAGCAGAGGTCTTGGGCGAGAGGTCGCGGATGAGATAGACACCCTGGTAGATACTACGCAGCTCCTCCAGCAATCCGTGAACCACAGCCAGCAAGGTATCACGATCTTTCCCTGCAGGGATAACGGCCTCTATCATCTGGTCATGACGCTCCATTATCTCAAAGAATGCCTTCTGATACTGGGTGTCACCCTCATAAGCCATCTGACTGGTCTTAATCAATTTATCGGTAATTCCACCAAGAGCAGAAACCACCACAATGACGGGTTCACTCTCAGCTTCCACAATCTTCTTTACATTCAGAATGCTCTCCACGGAACCTACAGACGTTCCGCCAAATTTCAATACTTTCATGCGTGTACTTTATATTATGCTATATTCAATACAAAAGTACAAATATTTATCGCAAGTACGAAATTTATCGCCCTAAAAACTTTGTTTTTTGCTATGCAAGGCCGAATAGAATACATTTTATTGCTGAAAAAGATAAATTATAGTAAATTTGTAGGCACAACAACTAAGTAATGTTCAAATAAAAATGTCTATGTCACGAAAAGCCTTGTCATTCCTAATTCTGCCTTTATTCCTTCTGTCCGTCTTTCCTTTGCAAAGCCTACACGCACAGGTCTATGCGCAGTTGAAACTCAGAGACAGTAAACTGCGATACCCCAAGATCAACGAGATCGAGTTCAAGGGTTCGGCCGACCCTCGAGCCACCTACGACGCTATCTATGGACACGGAGCCATGTGGGAGAGCGAGTACGTAGGTTTCCGCATTTATATGGACCATCGCCAGAGCATCGACCTTTACGGCAAGAAATATCCTCAGATGGAACTGGACAGTACCAACTTCTACAGCGATGCTTCCTGGATGGCCAAAGGCTATGGCGAGGACATACTCTACGCAGGTCAGAGTATTGCCGCAGGCTCGTTCAGAGGCTTCGAAGACAATAAGCTTACCTACATCGACAAGGTAAGTGCACGCGGTCAGCGCATCGTCAAGGAAGGTTCTGACACCGTGATGGTTGAGGTATGGGACAAGGATTGGAAGACTAACGGAAAAACACTCCAGATGCGTCAGGTTTACACCATGCTAAGAGGCCATCGCGACGTGCAGATCGACATCTATCTTGAAGGGGCTAACGACGAAGACATCTTTGCCACCGGCGTACAGAAACTCGAGATGGACAACGAGGGATTCACCCTTCCAGCCGCCGAACCCAAAGAACCTAAGGACAACCGTAAGACGCGCAAGGGAGCAAGTAAGCCAGAACCGCAACCATGGCAAGTGGAAACACACGGAGCCTTGGTGGGTTCGTGGGGCAGAAACATCCCCGAGAAAGGACATCCCGAACTTATTGAGGGCGTTGGCATAGGCGTTTACGTCCCCTCAGAGTATGTTTACGAAGTCAAGGAGGACGAACTGAACTACCTGTGCTTTATCCATCCTGTCAACGGTCACATTCGCTACCATCTTGCCGTGTGTGCCGAAATGCAGGTCAACGATGGCTTCAAAAAATCACAAGAGTGGTTTGGCTGGCTCAGACAATGGAGTGCAACTTTTAAACGATAAAAGGAGCTCATTTTACATTTTCAGGAGCAAAAAGCATCAATTTTGGCCTGATTTTGTTTTTTTTGCAAAAATAATTTGGTTATTATTTGCAAAATATCTATCTTTGTGTAAGAAATCCTTAGTAGTAATTTCAGTTTGATAAGATTTGGATAGATGAGCAAAACTTGCGAAAGCGAAGCTCCTCACAAGAATTAACCTTTTGTAATCTAATATCTAATATATGTTAATGCTTTAAAAATAAAAGTAGGCATGCTTGTGAAAGCATGCCTACTCATTTTTTATACCATTCATCCACACTAAAAGCATCATTTGCAGCACAATAGCCACAAGAAAGGCACGAACGTGCAAAAAAAAGCGAAAACGTTTGCCATAGAGATAAAGAATAACTAACTTTGCGCCATGAAAACAACCACAAAAGCGCTGATACGAAGCAAATACGTCTGGATTACGGACATACTTAGACGAACTCCTTTTGCCAAACCGAGGCAGAAGGACGTGGATGCCCTTAGCCATAGCATTGAACTCAGCCAACGCTTTATGCCCAATGCCACGCTTGAAAGCAAAAAGCACAACCTTTGCGAAGCGGCTAAATATATAAATAAGGTAGTCATTTACCCAGGTGAGGTGTTTTCTTTTTGGCACGTTGTAGGCAATCCCAACAACAAGCAACGTTTCATGGAAGGACGTAGCATACATGGCGGGGTACTTAGCACGGACGTAGGCGGCGGACTCTGTCAAGCCTCGGGTATCATCCATCACCTTGCCTTACTGGCTGGCATCGAGGTCATCGAGCGATACAACCATTCTGTTGACATCTATACCGACGAAACACGATTTGCACCATTAGGCACAGATGCCACCGTTTTCTTTGGATTCAAAGACTTAAGACTTCGCAACACCCTCGCCTACCCCATTGCCTTTGAACTTATCGTTGAGCCCGACCAACTACGTTGCATACTGAAAAGCAAGGAAAAAGTGAAGGCTCAGACGTTGCACTATGACATCAGTACCGACCAGCAAAACAGGAAACATGTAAATGTGCACAACGAAAAGGACCTCATAATCTCACATTCCACGTACCAAACGCCATAACAGAGATCCTAATAGCACTAAAAACGGCATCCTACACACCCCCCATTTGGGGTATTGCACAATAAAAAGTAGCACCTACACCAACCTCTGCTCCATGGCCACACGCACAAGGGCAGCGGTATTCTGCACTCCCAACTTGAGTTTCAGATATTTGGAGTAAGAATGTACCGTCTCGAATGACAGGCAAAGGCGATCGGCAATCATCTTGATGGACAAGCCTTCGGAGATAAGCTTCAACACTTCACGCTCACGGGGAGTCAACTCTATAGAATCGTTTTGCGGATGCATCCTCAGCAACTGACGGGCCTCATCGCACACATACTGGCCACCTTGCGCCAGCACCTTGATACCGTCGATGAGCTCCTCCTTGCTACAGTTTTTCAGCACATAGCCATCGGCACCACACGACAAGGCACGATTGATGACTGCCGCCTCGGCATAGGTGGAAAACACCAGGAAGTGCACATGGGGATATGCTTCCTTCCATTCCTCCAGACAGTCGAGCGAGTTTCCGTCGGGCATACCCACATCAAGCAACAACACTTCAATGTCGGGGTGCGACTTTAGCATCTCTGCACACTCCGCTATACTGGCAGCATGACTTACAATGTCAAAAAGTCCTGCCTGACTGAGCATGTTATCCACGCTTTCTGAGACAACACGATGGTCGTCTGTAATGGCTATCTTTATCATTCTGTTACAGTTTTATCAGATACTGTTAGGTATGTGGCTAGAAATTCTAGAGGAGCTAGGAAATATAGTAATTCTAGAAAACCTAGCAATTCTAGAGAACCTAGTAATTCTAGAGAACTTAGTATTTTTAGTATTTCTAGATCCATTATTTTTTTGATGGCAAGGCAAATACCTCCGGCATCATCTTGGCAACTCAATGTTTACCTCTGTGCCCGAAGGCGAACTGCCGATACTCAGTCGTCCGCCAAGCATCTCCACACGTTCGCGAATGTTGCGAATGCCCATACCCTCTTCGTGGGCAGATGTGTCAAAGCCCTTTCCGTTGTCGGACACAATGACGGCAACATATTCCTCGTCCATCATCAATTGCACCACGATGTGCGATGCCTCAGCATACTTCAAGGCATTGTTGACCATCTCGTGCACAGCACAATACACCACAACCTCGTGCTGCTCGGACAAACGGTCGTCCAAACCATGAAACGAGAATTTCACCGTGGGATGTACACGACAGAAATCGCGTAGTGCCGTGACCAAGCCTTTATCCTTCAGCGAGGCGGGCATAAGGTGATGCGCTATGCGACGCATTTCCTCGGTGGCTTGCATACTGAGGTCGCACACCTCTGTGCCATCCGTCTTCATGCGTATGGCAGTCAACAGGCCACCCAAGCGATCATGCAGGTCGCGTCCCAGTCGGGTACGTTCCTCTGCCTCTCCTGCCAGACGTGCCTGCATCTTTGCCATGCGATGGCGCTGACGCTGGATGTAGAAGAAGACAACCACACCCGTCACCACGAGAACCAGTGCCACAATGAGCACAATCAAGTAGATGCGTGTGATGCGTTGTTGTTGTTCAAGCTCTTTCAGCTCAGCCTCCTTCTCGAGGGTTTGGTAGCGCACCTCCATCTCCGAGAGTGCCGACTGGTATTTGCCAGTCGATTGCTCTTCCATTAGCCGATGCAACTTGTTGATGTAGGTCTGTGCCTGTTCTGCATTTCCCAATCCGGCATACGCCTTGGCCAGCACGAGGTAAACGCCGATGTTATGCTGAGGGTCTTGGTCGTTGGCCTCGAGTGCCTTCAACCCCCATGCCACGGCGCCCTTGTCATCATGGCGACGCAGAAGTATATCGGCTTGCAGAAGATAGGCATCACTCAGGTTGGTCGGGGCATCTATCTTCCCGGTCAGTTCCAAAGCCTTTTCCATGTATTCCTGCGCCTTCTCTATGTCGCCATAGCCCTCCAGATAGATGCGAGAGATGAGCACATAGTCATCCAGTACCCCAACCACCTCCTCGTCTATATGGTTATAGCAGTACTCCAACGACTTATGGGCAAACTGCAAGGCTTCCTCGCACTTGCCATCGTTGAGTAGCGACATGGCAAGACCTCCCGATGCCGTAGCCACCATCAACGAGTCGTTAGTGGTCAAGGCCACCTCGTATGCGTTCTTGTAGTTCTCTTCGGCTGCCTTGTTGTTGCCTAATTCAAGGTAGAGTTCTCCCACATTATAGTAGAGCAACGTCTCGCTTTGCTTCCATCCATGCTTCTTGAAGATGGACAGTGCCTTCTGGTAGTAGTCGAGGGCTAAGTGCAACTGACCCTGTATGTTATACAGATTGCCCATCGTTCCATAGAGTATGGATATTTCGTCGTCTATGACCACCTCATCATACCTCTCGTCGCCTCTCAACTGCTCTATACCATCCAGTGCACGCTGAAAGCAATGCTGGGCAGAGTCGTATGAGGCATTTCCGTAGGCATGGAGCCCGATGATGCGCCACGAGTCGCAATGCAACTTACGAAAGTCGTGCTTCTCTGCCAGTTCCAGTCCTTTCTTGGCATACATGATGGAACGCTCTTCGTTCGTCTGCAGATAGCCATTCATCAACTCGTCATATACCTTGGCCAGCTCCCTGGGCTCAAGCTGCTTCGTCTTGAGCACATTCTCCAGCGAATCCACCTTGCGGTTGCGATGGTCGGAATAGGCATGGCATACCCAAGGCATCTGGCACACCAAACATACAAGAAGACACCACGCTCTCAGCCTCATCTCACCTTGAAACTTTCGTTACCTACCCTGACGATACAACCTTGGTGGCTGGGGGTAAAGACGTGGGCAACAGAGCCTTCCGACTCATGCAGCTTCAGCAAAGAACCGTTCATCGAATACACGGCAATGACCATTCCCTCAGACACTCCCTCGACAACGAGGCAATCGCCCTGACGATGGATGGCAACGTGCGACGTCCTGGCAGAGGCTATGGCAGAAGCATCGTCATGGGCATCCTCCACTATGGTGAACTTGCTCCATCCGCTTGCTGCCTTGTAGGCCGCCTTGCAACCTGCCACCACATGCAGCTTGCCAAACGTGGCAAAGGCACTTTCGGTAACCGACTGAGGAGTGCGCGCAAGGTTAGTGATGGACTTGAGCGACTGGCAGCGGTCGAAGGCCGACAAGCCAATCTCGGTAACGGTGGAAGGAATGGTGAGCGAGGTGAGCTGCTTACAGCCAGCAAAAGCACAGTCGGCTATGGTGCACACACCATGAGGAAGCACGTATTCGCCTGCCATGCCATTGGGATATGCCACCACCACACTCATATCCTTGCTGTAGATTACGCCATCCCTTTCGCAGAAGTGAGCATTATCCTTGCTCACCTTGAACTCTTTCAGCGCATAGCAGCCCAGAAAGGCATAACTGCCAATGCTGGTCACTCCGCTGGGAACAGACAGGGTGGTGAGCGAACCACAATGGTCGAAGGCATTGTCGCCGATGCTTTGCACATTGCCCTTGAAGTTCAGGGTGGACAAAGCGCTGCAGTTCTGGAAGACATATTCGCCAATGGCAACCATCTCACAATTCATGACGACCGACTTGAGGGCACCGTTCTCGGCAAAGGCATACGGGCCAATGCTCTTCACGCTCTTTGGAAGCGTCATCTTCGTAAGGTTGCGTATCTTGCTGAAAGCCCTTTCGCCAATATGCTCTATGCCTTCGCTGAGCGTCACCTCGTTCAAGTCAGAACAGTTGTAGAATGCGCGATCGCCCACAGCCACCACGCGATACTCACGACCATTATGCTCAATGGTGGAGGGCACATCCACAAAATTGCTGTATCTACTCTTGTCATTAAACGTCACCTCCACGGTCTTGTCTTCATACGACAATATGTTGTAGCATATCCCGTATTCATATATGTCGTAGGCCTCTGCCCATGAGGGTACCAACAGACAAAGACACAAGCCTAAAAAACGCAAACCTTTTTGTATCATATTGTTTCTTTTTGAGAAAGTTATCATAGTATAATGAAAGCACCCCCTACCCCTCGACTTTTGACTATGGACAAAATGTAGGGAATAAGAGTGATGTTGAAATAACACATTTTGTTATATGATAGCAAAATTAAGCAATATCTGCGAGATACGCAACATTTTCAGCCAAAAGAATTGCTTCAAGCCAGATAATCACGGTTCTATAGTCCATTTTCAGCATTCTGCTGCAGGGTATTCCTGCCTTTGCATCGTGCTGTGATTTTTTTAAAACACAGAGACGCGGAGTTGCAAAGAATTTAAAAGTTTTTTGATTTTTGGTTCTAAATAAACATCGTGCCAGCAAATTGTTGTGAATTATGAATTATACATTGTGAATAATAAGGCTTCCTTCGCTTTGCACTCGGGTTGAACACGCTTTGCTTACGTCTGGCTTACGTAAAAACACGTAAGCCAGACGTAAGCCAATTGTGCGAAGATAGGGTGATGGTAGGAGGGAAAAAGGAGGAGAACGGCCCCGTCTTTCCATCTGCAAAGATACAAAATTATTAGCCGTTTTGCAAATATTTTCATCAAAAAAGACACATCCCGTTTCACTTTCTGAAATTCAACCACTTAACGCACTTTGCAAACAGTTTGCAAACTCCGCTTTGCAGGTATCAACGAAAATGCAAACAAATTGCAAACAACAAAATACGGTCGGAATGAACTTAATCTGCTACATTTGCGACAAAAACAATCTATAAGGTTATATGGTTGTAAGGTACTAAACCTAATAACCTCAAAACCTGAAAGCGAAAGACGAATAACTAAAAAACAATACGTATGAAACGAATCATTCTTATGGCAATGCTTTGCTTGCAAACCCTCCTTATGTCTGCCGACGTGGTGAAGGGACGTGTGATAGATAGCGATAGCAATGAACCCTTGGGGAGTGCCCAGGTGGAGGTACAGCTACAGGAGGACAGCCATCGTATGTTCTTCAGCTTTCAAACAGACTCTTTGGGTGTGCTGAGCCTCGACGTGGGCACTATGATGTGTCGTGTGTCTATGACCATCCAGTACTTCGGCTACGAAGAGCTAAAGGTGAAAGACTTCATGCTCCTGGGCAACAAGGACACGCTCGACCTGGGCGACCTCAGGATGAAGATGTCGGACGAACTGATGAAGGAGGTGACGGTGAAGGGTAAGGCTCGGCAGTTTTACATGAAGGGCGACACGGTGGTGTTCAACCCCGAGGCCTTCAACATGGAGGATGGCGACCGCGTGGCCGACCTGCTGAAGAAGTTGCCGGGTGTGCGCATAGAAAACGGCATCATCACCTTCAACGGCAAGCCGGTACACATGAAGATGAACGGTCACGACATGGTGGACGACTTCCTGACGGGGCAGCTGCCCGTAGAGGCGGTGCAGAACGTGAAGGCCTACGAACGGAAAAGCGAGAAGGCCGAGGTTACGGGTGTGAACGACGGAATGGAAGAGCAGATTCTGGACATCATCATAAAGCCTGCCTTTCTTGACAAGTGGTACGGCCAAACAAAACTGGGTGCATACACCTCGAAGAACTACCGGGCATCGGCCAACTTGCACTACCTGAGCGAGAAGAACCCTTTGGGCATCTACGGGCGTGCCTCGGATTGTGGCTCCAGGACGGGTGGCGTGTACGACAGCGGCGAATGGGACAACGACAATGCTGTGCCCCAACGCCAGCAATACGGCAAAGTATCGTACCAGCACAACTGGAAGCCCAAGTTCGTGCAGTCATCGTACGAAGACAAGTGGTGGCTGTCTTCCTCTCCCCAGCATCTTGATACGCATCAGAATAGTTGGGGCACATCCGAGACATTTACAGCCCAACCAACCCCCGAGGGGGAGAAAGGAAACGAAAGGGCAGATGAAAATGCCGGCAGTTCATCTTACTACCCCACAGCTGAGGGAGAGAGCAGTTTATCTTACTCCCCCTCGGGGACTGTGGGGACTGTCTTTAACAACAGCCACTCCTACAACTCCACCCACAGTTGGTACGTCCCCATCGACTTTGGCGGTTACGTGCATTTCGGTCCCCGAACGTACATGGACTTCGGCATTACAGGCGACTTTGGACGTAACGAGTCAACGTCTAAGACCGAATCGCAGACCTACAACAGTACGGCATTTGCAGAAGACCCACAACAGTTGGTAAACGCCTCCAGCAGCGAGAGTCTGAGCAACTCGGACAATGCGTCGTTTCGTTCGAACGCTACGCTGCACCACCTTTTCGAGAAGGGCGATTTCTACTTCAACACAACGATAAACTACAATCATGACAAGGGACATTCCGACAGCCATTCGGAGTACGACTACCACACGCTTGGAACCACCGAGGAACTCAGGCAGTCGGCAGCCAACCAGTCAGACCTCTTCCAGACCATCATCGACGCGAAGCTCAACTACCAAGTGATAGAGCGGAAGCTGGAGCTGGGGGTGGGCTACTGGATAGACTACTGGCACAAGGCCGACAACAGCGAGAACTTCCGCAACGGCATCTTCGACTCGGCCAACAGCTACGACCGCATGAAGTACTACCTCGTCAACGAACCGCGCGTGGAGGTGAACGCCGATCTCGGCAAGTTGTGGATAAGGGCAAGAGTCAAGATGCAGAACGTGGTGGAGCACTTCGACTACCAGCGTGGCAAGCTCGACACCACCGTACATCGCATTACGTGGTTTCCCCGACCCAATCTCGATTTCAAGCTGAAGACCACCAAGACCACCGAACTGAGTGGCGGAGCATGGTGGGAGTATCATGTGGCCGACCTGCTCGACGGCTTGGACTACACAGACGACACGAATCCGCTCTTCATCACCAAGGGAAACCCTAACCTGAAGCCTCACAGCGACCTGAGTACCAACCTCTCATACCGCATGATGTTCGTCAAGGGACAACAGATGTTGACGTGGAATCTCGGCTACAGCCGTACCTTTGACCCCGTGGCCAGCGTGAGCGCCTACAACAGTCTGACAGGTGGTTACACCTACACCAACATCAATGTAGATGACCGCCAGAACTGGTCGGCAAGCCTGAACTACGACCGTGCCTTAGGCCGTCTTTTCCGCATGCGCAGCTCTTTCGGCTACGGCAACACGCAGAACCACGGCATCAAGACCATGACTACACTCGACAGTCCCATGGAACAGTTCCTCCAGACCTCCGCCTCGCTTAACGGCAACCTGCGTGTCAGCTTTGAAGACAAAGGGTGGGAGGTAGCCGCCACAGGTTCGTGCACCTACGAGGACGTCAGCTATTCCGACCTCACCCTCAGTGGGCAGAACCTATGGAGGTATCGCGCTGGCATGGACGGAAAGTACCGTATGAAGCATTGGACCTTCAACCTCATGGGCGAGTTGGTAGGCAATGCCGGCTATCTCTCCGACATAATGAACCGCAACCGCTTCGTCCTCAATGCCAGCGCCACGTGGAAGTTCCTCAAGAACAGAGGCCAGCTCACCCTCTCAGCCAAGGACATCTTCAATCAGATGGACCAGACCAGCTCCTACATCGGCCCTACCTCACGCAGCGAGAGCCGCACCGAGACCTTCCACCGCTACCTCGCCCTCACCTTCACCTACAACTTCGACGCCAAGGCAAAGAAGACTGCGAGTAAATGAGACAAATCACTAAAAGCTATGGAAGAGGCCAAATGAAACTGCAAACAATTTGCAAACTCATTTCTTTGGCTGTAAAGGAGAAACAGCATACCTTTACGGCAAAAATCAAACCGCAACGAATCTTTTAAATAAAAAAGACAATGAAACGACTTTTTCTGCTTGCACTCGGGATGGGGACTCTGTTGCTCCTTCTCCTGATGTTTTCCTGCCACAAAGAACGTAACGACGGCATCGTCATAGCCCCGGCAGCCGAGCCGCAGACATTCACTATCGACAGCGTCACATTTACCATGATAGGCGTGGAGGGTGGCACTTTCACCATGGGAGCCACACAAGATATGTTAGACCCATACGATGACGAATTGCCCATGCATAAGGTGACGCTCAGCAGCTTTATGTTGGGGGAGACCGAGGTGACGCAAGCCCTGTGGGAGGCTGTGTTGGACTATAACCCGAGCAACTTTCTGCATCCAGAACTACCGGTTGACAATGTGGCGTGGGAGGAGTGTCAGGATTTCATAGACAGACTCAACGGACTGACACATCAGCATTTTCGCCTGCCAACCGAGGCCGAGTGGGAGTATGCCTGTCGTGGAGGCCAGAAGAGTAGGCACACACCCTTCAGTGGCAGCCAGGTGCTCGACGAGGTGGGGTGGTATAAGGGCAACTGCAAGGAGCCTCAACCAACGCGCTTACTCATGCCCAACGAACTGGGACTCTACGATATGGCGGGCAATGTGTGGGAATGGTGCAGTGACTATTACGCATCCTACCCAGAGGACAGTGTCGTGAATCCTAAAGGTCCGCTTGAAGGCAACTATCACGTCTGTCGTGGCGGTTGCTGGTCGGGTAGCGATAAAGGCTGTTCTCCCACCACGCGTAGCCGTCTTAAACTAGGCGGACGACGCAATGTTGTCGGTCTCCGTTTGGCTCTATAGTGGACACGGAGGAAAAGTCGTTAGGTTAAAGTAAAAAAGGTGCAGCGGGAATTGTTGATAAGATAGTAATCTTGTTGGCAATTCCCGCTACGCGATTATTTTTTTAGTGTGTGGATATAAAAAAAATGTTCTTGCAGGTGTATGTTTTTGCCCCGAGTTCGTTATATATATAGAAACGCAGAGTAAGAAAACTGATGACGGAAGAAAGATTTAAGACGTTGTGGCACGCTGAGTATGCCCGGATGTACAGGGTGGCGTACTCGATGCTGCGCGAACCAGAGGCATCGAAGGATGTCGTCAACCAGGCCTTTGCCGACCTTCTGGAGAGGGACGTGCACGGCATGGCTGACGCCGAACTGGCACACTACCTCTATAGGATGGTGTGCAACCGATGCCTCGACCTGCGCCGACGTGTCGACGTGGAGCAACGCTTTCGCGACCAGTACTGTCAGGAGTCGCACCCGGAGGCAACTGACTGTATGGAGCGGGAGCAGCAACTGGCAGACATCTTGGAATTTGTCGACACCCAGATGTCACCGCAAAGCAGTCGCGCCGTGCGTCTGTGCTACGACGAAGGACTGACCCACCAGCAGGCAGCCGACGTCATGCACATCAGCCTCTCCGCCCTCAACAAGAACCTTGCTCGCGGACTCGAAGCGTTGAGAAAGAGATTTAAGAACCAGTAATCCACACCCGTTATGGAAGACTACAAGAACGAGATTGAAATGCTGCGTCAGGCCTTTGCACAAGGCAAGACTGACGAAGAGATACAGATGCCCGATGCAGAGGCAGAGTTGGCCACCTTCATGGCGGCCCACAAGAATCAGTTTGAGCGCAAGCCGCTTGTGAACGTTGAACGCAAGACCGTGCGCCTGACCTTCATCCGCAAGATTGCCGCCCTGTTCCTGGGCATCGTGATGCTGTCCGGCTTTGCATACGCTGCCGTGCGCACCAGTTTCTTCACCCGCCCATGGAGTGAGGAAGAAAAGGCAGAACCTGTTGTCGTGGCCGATGTAAGACCATCATCCTTGATGATAGTACCCAACGACACGGTGCCGCAGCCCAAGGGCGTGGTGACCTTCGACAACCACGAACTGGTCGACATCCTGACCAGTATTTGCAACGCCTACAAGGTGGAGATCGTGTTCAAGAACGAGGAACAGAAGCACATCCGTTTGCACTTCAGCTACGACACGAAGGACAAACTGGAGGATGTGATAGAGAGCTTGAATACCTTCGGAGTGTTCCGCCTGGAGTTGAAGGACAAGAAGCTGAACGTAGAGTAGGGGGAGGACGGACAGATGAAAAAACAAATCATATCCCTTCTGCTCGCACTATGTGCCGGCATCCCCACCCTTGCCCAGCGTGTCACAGCCTCGTTTCGTGAGACACCCCTGCCCGAGGTGCTTCTGGAACTGGAGCGCCAATGTGAGGGCATGCAGATCAACTTCATCTACGATGACCTGAAGGACTTCCATGTTACGCAGCAAATGGACAACGTCTCGCTCAAGGAGGCCATCCACGTCGCGGTGGGCGAGCGTCCCGTACGCGTGATCCGCAAGAAGAACAAATACTACCTGAGCATCGTGCCCACGCCCAAGCTGAAGATATCGGGCAAGGTGCAGGACGGCTTCCTGCATCAAGGCGTGCCTGGACTGAAGGTGGCACTATGCCGCACCGACAGTACCGAGATCATGGACTCCTTACCCATGACATCGCTTTACCGTGGAAACAATGTACTGTCAAGCCACATCTACTGTGCCGAAATCAAGGCGCAGGACAAGCAATACCTCATCCACACCATGGCACGCGGCTATGGCGACCGATGGAAGAAGGTGAGCATGGACGACGAGGAGGACGGCGAGGTGAATGTACCCACCATTGACATGCTGAAGGTCTTCGAACTCAAGGAGGTAGATGTTGTGGCTACCAGGATTAAGATGTACTACAAGGGCGATACGCTGGTCTACGATGCCACGGCCTTCAAGTTGCCCGACGGCTCCATGCTTGACGAGCTGATACGTCAGTTGCCCGGTGTGGAACTGAAGGACAATGGTGAGATATATGTCAACGGTCGCAAGGTGGACGAGCTGCTGCTGGGTTCGCGCTCGTTCATGCACGGCAACCGCAAAGTGCTACTGGAGAACCTGCCCTACTACACAGTGAAGGACCTGAAGGTGTATGAGAAGGCGACGGACATGGACGAGGCGCTGGGCTACACCGATGGCCCCAAGCGCTATGTGATGGACGTGAACCTGAAAGAGGAGTACCAGGTGGGCTACATCGCCAATGTGGAGGCGGCCGCTGGCACCGAGGACCGTTGGCTGGGCCGAGGCTTCCTACTGGGCTTCACCAAGCGGTGGCGATACTCGGTGATGGCGAATGCCAACAATGTGGACGAGAGGCAGCACATAGGCGAGAGTGGCAACTGGTCGCCCCAGAAGATGCCCAAACAAATGGCTACGGTACAAGCTGTGAAGGCAGAGGCCGACTATGCCAACAAGGATCGCAGCGTCAGGAACACCCTGTATGCCGAATATACGCACAGCGACAATAACATCGACATGCATTCGCGTCGCGAGACCTTCCTGGACGGCATGACACCCCTGTCCCTGACGCAGAACGCAACGCACAACAAGTCGCACTGGATAAATGTGAGAGAGGATTTCATGCTGACGAAACCTACCTTCGTCAATGTGCAAGGTCAAGTAGGTTCCTTCAAGGTGAATGGCTTCACACAGTCGGATTTCCAGCAATACGATGACACGCTCACGACCCGAATGCTGACGTCGGGAATGGACGAGAGATGGAATAGATTTGGGTTCATCAGGTCGAGTGGCACACTAAAGCTCAAAAAGAAGAAAGGCGGAGATATTGTCTTTTCTCATTACTACTCCTATAACAGGGATGATATCGAGCAGGCTTCGGAGCACCGCATCGACCGCTATGCAGCCTCGTCGGTCACCCGCAATGCCAATGACATCTTCGACGTGAAGCATGAAACGGATGTCAATGCGCTCTATCGTCGTAACCTGGGCAAGAAGTGGAGATTCTTCGGCAGCCTTGGATATACGTACAAGAACACGAAGGCGCATGACTACCTCTACCATCCCGACAGCCTGGCGCTGCCCTCGCAACTGGAGTCACTGGCAGCCATCACCGATCCGCACAATTCCTACGACTACCGCTACACGCAGCACAGCGAGAACATCCACCTGTCGGTCGAAAAACCCACCATTCGTCCCTTCAGCCCTGGCATAAGCATCGTGTCCGAAGGCCTCAAATTTACCCTCGATGTCCCCATTCAGCAGCAGAGCCTCGACTATCAGCGTGGGTTGGTCGACACCCTGGCTCGCCGCAACACGGTGTACTTCAATCCCAGCGTCAGCGACCGCTTCTTCTGGGGCAAGGATCGTCGCAACGAGATGCTCGTCTCGGCTGGCTTCACCACTCATGAGCTGGACTTGTTGCAGACCATCGCCTATCGCGATGACAGTCAGCCGCTGGTGGTCAATCTGGGTAATACCGACCTGAAGGCACGCCAGTCGGCATCTTTCACCTTCAGCTATGCCAACCACAATGGTCCGCACCGTCAGGAGGTGAGTTACAACAGCAGCTTCAACTATAGCGTGCGCAGCATCTCGCAGAGCCTCACTTATAACCCCTCGACGAGCGTCTATACCTACCAGCCCGTCAACGTGCACGGTGGCTACACCTGGTCGAACGCCCTCAACTACTCGCGCTTCCTGGACGAGAAGCAACGCTGGACGGTGCAGAGCAATGCCGATGCCACACTGCACCACAGCCTCGACCATACGATGTTTTCGGGCGAGACGGCGAGTCACCTCAACACCGTCAACAACCTCACAGTGAGCGAGAAGGCATACATCCAGTACAACAAGGATGCCCTGAACCTGCGTGCCACGGGTAGCATCAACTGGCGCCACAGCGAGGGCAAGATGCTCGACTTCGAGACCCTCAACGCCCTTGATTATCAGTATGGCGTCTCCGGTCGCTACACCATCCCCAAATGGAAGACCACCCTTTCCGTGGACGCCACCATGTACAGCCGCCGTGGCTATGGCAGCAACGAACTCAACACCGACGACTTCGTGCTGAATGCCTCCCTCTCGCAGCCCTTCCTGAAGGGCAAGCTCATCGCTCGCATCGAAGCCTTTGACCTCCTGCACCAGCTCTCCAACACCCAGTATGCCGTCAATGCCCAGGGTCGCACCATCACCTGGTATCGCTCCCTGCCACACTACGCCATGCTGCACCTGGTGTACCATTGGAACAAGAAGCCGAAGAAAAAGTAATTGCATGTATGAGCAAGTTGAATAATATAGTTAATCAAGTTAGTAATACCAGATGCATCACCCCCCGCCGTCCGTGAGGATAGCGGGGGGGATTTCTTGATGTTTCGTCGCAAAAGCAACGAAATGCAAGCGCATCGGCAGAAATCTTAAATAATATTTTGTGGATTGAGGGAATAGTCTTAACTTTGCAAAGGATTAATAAAAATGGCATGACATATTTTAATCAGTTTCACAAGGAAAGCGTAGAACGATGCTTGAGAAAAATTGCCCAATCGAAATCTTTGCAGATAAATTGCGAAGAAGAATCGCAGAAAGCACAAGAGATGCACAGACGAATTGCTCGGCTGTATCCCGCATAGAGTCGCTTATAGCAGAAGAGATTGCGCGAGAAGAAGGCATTTGGATTAATTTTACAGATGTAGCGACTCTTGGGACACCATTCCCAAGCGGTGTGGAAAATGATGTTTATCTCAATGCAGATGGCAATGTCATCTATAAGATAAACAACTTGATGACCAGCAAAACGATTTCGGCGTTGTTCGAAAGACTAATGATTCACAATTCTGTATTCCCTCAAACATTCTACAAGCTGTGTGGATTTACAGGATTCGGCAACGGAAGTGTATATCCTATATTGGTGCAGGATTTTGTTCCCAACGAGCGAGAGGCAACACCAATAGAAATTGAAACATACATGGCTGCGCTGGGATTTACCAAAATAACAGAATCCACCTTCAACAATGGCCAGATAGAGGCCTCTGATCTACGTCCGCGAAATGTGCTCCGCGACATCGAAGGCGACCTTTTTGTTGTAGATGCAGAATTTAGAAGGATATAAGATAAATACAAGAAAAGCCAATATATGAAGCAACTACTTCATACATTATTCTTCATCGTTCTCCTCATTCTCACCTCCTGCCATTCCGGACAGGAAAAGTATGAGGGACGGGGCATCGTGGGTGCCTGGCAACTCGTACAGGAGGAGTGGGCAGATGGAAACGTCTATACGGAGGGCTTTGAACACTACAAGATTTGCTATGACGATCAGACATTCCTGGATCTCAGGTGTCACCCCGAAGACGACGATGACGACTTCTTTTGTGCCGTCAATGGTGGGCAGTATTTTCTGCAAGACTCCGTCTATCAGCAGGTCGGGGCTGATTGGATAGGCCGGCTGGTAAATGACACCATCATGAAGGTGTCCTATCCCGACAAGACACAGACATGGAAAGCTTACCCTGGCATCAACGCCACCACGATGGCAGACCTGAAGGAAGAGACCCAGGGCATCCAATACATCAACGAGAAAGGTCATCCCCTTATGCACTTCTTCTCTCTTGCCAAGAAGAGAGCCGATGCACAAAGGAAATACTACTATGCCGGTGCAGCCGTACTGATACTGGGCATACTGGCAGCCGTGGGCTATGCCCTGCATTCCAGACGACGCAGAAGACATGTGGAGCGCTTGCTGGCACAATTCAAAGTGGAACGTCAGTGGGACACGGACGAGGAAAAGAAGCTGCGCGAGGCCAACGAGATGCGCTTCCTGCAACCTGACTTTTACCAGCAACTGCACCACAAGGCAGAAGCGGACAAAGCTATGAAGCAAAGCGATTGGGACGAACTGGAGGCGCATGTGGCCAAGCTGGCACCCGATTTCCAACAGAAGCTCACCGCACTCCATCAGCTCTCATTGCAGGAACTTCGCGTATGCCTGCTACTCAAGATTCACCTCTCACCTGCAGAGATAGCAACGCTCACCTGCAAGACGCAGAGTGCCATCACGCTGACCCGAAGCCGCCTGTACAAGAAAGTTTTCAACAAGAAAGGAAGTGCAAAAGATTGGGATGACTTCATAATTCATAGTTTATAATTAGTTCGGCCTTCGTTTCATCAAGCAAAAACAATATTAACTTATAATCAAAGAGTTAACAAGGAATTATAAAGTCTTTGTAAAGTCCGTTTCTTGTATAGGCAAGCACTTGTAAAGTCTTTGTAAAGTCGGATATTTTCCCGTATCATATTTGTAATGTACTTTTGCTTTCGAAAATTCATCAAAGCAAAAAATACATTTATGAAACGAATCACTATTTTATCACTCCTGTGCATGCTATCATGCATCCCATCTCTATGCCAGACCATTCATCTTACCGGCAGAGTTCAGGACGGTTTTACCAAACAGTTTGTCCCTGGTGTCAAGGTCTCGTTGCACAAGGCCGATAGCACGGTAGTCAACGATTCGCTGCCCCTGACATATACCATGCTTGGGGGAAACCGGGGAGGCTTTGCCATCTACACGGCAGAAGTCAAAGAGCCCATCAAGAATTATCTCATTCATGCCAGCGCCGACGGCTATAACGATATATGGGAAAAGATACAAGGTTCCGCTGACGCAGAGAACAACCTTGAGATCCCCATGATAGGTATGCTAAAGGCCTGGGAACTGAAAGAGGTGAGTGTGGTGGCCACCAAGGTCAAGATGTTCTACAAGGGCGACACGCTGGTCTATGATGCCACGGCCTTCAAGCTGCCCGATGGCAGTATGCTCGATGCCCTCATTGCCCAGTTGCCCGGTGTGGAACTGAAGGCAGGAGGCGAGATATTTGTCAACGGCCGAAAGGTGAACGAATTGCTGTTGGGCTCGCGCTCGTTCATGCACGGCAACAAGAAGGTTCTGATGGAGAACCTACCCTACTATACGGTGAAGAATATCAAGGTCTATGACAAACTTTCGGATCTGGACGAGGCACTGGGACACACAGACGGGGCGAAAACCCTTGTGATGGATGTCAATCTGAAAGAAGAGTATCAGGTGGGCTACATTGCCAACGTGGAGGCTGCAGGCGGCACGGACAAGCGTTGGTTAGGGCGTGGGTTCCTGCTCGGTTTCACTGACCGATGGCGCTATACCCTGCTGGGCAACGCCAACAATGTCAACGAAAGCCAGCATATCGGGCAAAGTGGTAGCTGGTCGCCACAGCAAATGCCAGCCTCAATGACAACGACCAAGGGTGTGAAGGCAGAAGCAGACTATGCCAGCAAGGATCGCAATGTGAGCAACACTACATTTGCAGAATACACCTATAGCGATGTCACAACAGATATGCATTCGCGGCGCGAGACCTTCCTCGACGGCATGACTCCGCATTCTCTTTCTGAAAGCAACACAAGATCCCAGTCACACCGGATAACCCTCAGAAATGATTTCCTTTTGCGCAAACCGTATATCTCTGTAGAAACACATTTGTCTCACTATCGTGTCAATGGTCATTCGAGATCGGACTTCCAACAGTGGAACGATACACTAACAACCCGAATGCTGACATCATCAATGGACGAGCAGACCACCATGCAAGCTTATCTAACTGCGATGTCAGGCTTTGCCCTCAACAAGGGGAAGGGAGGTGAAATAATTGCAAACTTCCTTGTTAACTACTATAAGGATGATACGGAACGTGCGTCAGAGCATCGTATTGATCAGTTATCATACTCTACTGTTGCCCGGAACTCGAATGACATCCATAACTTAAGAAGGGAGTCAAATGTGGGCTTGACCTATCGCCGCAGCTTGGGTAAGGATGGATGGAACTTGCATGCATCAACAGGTTATGCGATTTTAGACCGTAAGTCACACGATTATCTATACCATCCCGACACACTGGCCTTACCCTCGCAACTGGAGTCGCTTGCATCCATGACCGATCCGAATAACTCCTATGACTACAGGTATGTACATCATAGTGAACATGTAAATATTACTCTCCTAAAGTACACCAGCACACAGATTGCGCCAGGAATCAAGATGGCTCACAAATCTCTTGATTTCGGTGTTGAAATTCCCATGATACAGCAACATCTGAACTATCACCGTAGTGCCATTGATACCTTGGCTCGTCGCAATACCGTGTATTTCAATCCGAATGCCAAGTTTGAGCACAAGTTCGGCAAGAACAAGCGCAACCAGATTAATGTGTCGGCAGGCTTCAACACCCATGAAATTGACCTGCTTCAAACCATTGCCTGTCGCGATGACAGTCAGCCACTCATCGTGAACCTGGGTAATGCAAACCTGAAGCCGCGTCAGACGAGCGAATATTCATTTAACTATGCCCATCACAACGGACCACACAAGCAGGAGGTAAGTTTCAACACAAAGCTCAACTACAGCCATCGTGACATAGGGCAAAGTCTCAGATACAACCCTGGTACGGGTGTCTATACCTACCAGCCTATCAATGTCCATGGTGGTTATACTTGGAGTAACGGCCTCAATTACTCGCGCAATCTGGACAAGAAGCAGCGCTGGACGGTGCAGAGCAATGCCAACGCCTCGCTGCACCACGGCATCGACCACACCATGTTCTCGGGCGAGACGGAGAGTCACCTCAATGCAGTCAACACCCTGACCGTGGGCGAGAAGGCATACATACAATATAATAAAGATGCGCTGAACCTGCGTGCCACGGCCAGCATCAACTGGCGTCACTCGCAGGGCCGTATGCTCGACTTCGACGTGCTCAATGCCTTTGATTATCAGTATGGTCTGAATGGTCGCTACACCATCCCCAAATGGAAGACCACCCTCTCCGTGGATGCCACCATGTACAGCCGTCGTGGCTATGGCAGCAGCGAGCTCAACACCGACGACTTCGTGCTGAATGCCTCCCTCTCGCAGTCGCTCTTCAAGGGCAAGCTCATCGCTCGCATCGAAGCCTTCGACCTCCTGCACCAGCTCTCCAACACACAGTATGAGGTCAATGCACAGGGTCGCACCATCACCTGGTACCGTTCACTACCCCACTATGCCATGCTGCACCTGGTATATCATTGGAATAAGAATCCGAAAAAGGGCTGATTGTGTTAAAAAAGTAACATTTGCGTACTTTTATTACATTTACTCTTGTTGATTAGAAATAATTGATGTACTTTTGCGTTCATTTGTATAACATTTATATAACAACGAGACATGGAAACAGTAACAATAAGAAAACAGACGGCATTCCGATTGAATGAGTCGCTCTTGGAAGACCTTAAGCAGCGGGCAGCTCAATGCAATCGCAGCCTCAACAATTATGTGGAGAGTCTTCTTGCACAAGCACTCTATGGAACACCTAATCCTGATACCGTCGAAGCCATCAATGAGACACGGGAAGGCAAATATGCAGGAAAGCTTGATATGCAGAACTTTGATGAATTTCTCAATAGTATAGATTCCATGTGATGAAGGAGGTAAGATATTCTACCAAAGCAAAGAAGGACCTCAAACGCTATCGCAACGATGTGTCCAAGATGCAAGAATTGTTTCATGTCCTTCAGGTTCTGGCATCGGGCGAGCAACTTGACCAGCACTACCGTCCACACATGCTAACGGGTAATTACAAGGATTGCATGGAATGCCACGTAGGCAATGACTTTCTACTGATTTGGATTGACACTGATGCAATCTATATTCAACGAGTAGGCACACATGCAGAACTTTTTGGGAAGTAAACTTATGAATTATTTACGACGCATCCTGTTCTTCAT
This sequence comes from Bacteroidaceae bacterium, assembly GCA_045597585.1. Taxonomy (GTDB): domain Bacteria; phylum Bacteroidota; class Bacteroidia; order Bacteroidales; family Bacteroidaceae; genus Physcousia. The sequence goes on from JAZLKL010000073.1 coordinate 42,993, forward strand.
CGTTCTCCTCATCCTCACCTCCTGCCATTCCGGACAGGAAAAGTATGAGGGACGGGGCATTGTGGGTGCATGGCAACTCACTCAAGAAGAGTGGGTAGATGGAAGCGTCTATACAGAGGGTTTTGACCGCGTCAAGATATTCCGTGAGGATGGCACCTTCCTGTCCTTGCGGTTCCCACCCGAGGGCGACACCGACATCGTCCTGGCAGTGGATGGTGGCAGGTTTGCCCTGTGCGACTCCGTCTATCAGGAATACGGCGAGCAGAGGTGGGCCAACTGGCTTATAGGCGATTCGCTGATACAGATAAAGTTCCCCGAGAAGGTGCAGGTATGGAAGCGCTATGCTGGCCTGGATGCCGCCACGCTGCGGTTGATAAAAGAGGAGACGAAGAACTTCAAGTACACGGACGAGACGGGGCATCCGTTAATGTACTTCCTCTCACTCGCCAATCTACGTGCCGAGGCTCGCAAGAAGTATGTATATGGTGGCATCGCTCTGGGCGTGCTGGTGGTGCTGGCCGCTGTGGGCTATGCCCTGCGTTCCAGAAGGCAGAGGCGGCACTTGGAGCGCAAGCTGGCACAGTTCGAGGCGGAACGCCAGTGGACCACGGAGGAGAGGCGCAGGGAACGTGAGCAGAACGAGACACGCTTCCTGCAGACCGACTACTACCGACAACTGCGCAAGAAGATAGAGGCACGCGAGATCATGACCCAGCACGACTGGGACGAACTGGAGGCGCATGTAGCTCTGCTGGCTCCCGACTTTCTGCACAAGTTCAACTCGCTCCGCCCATTCTCCGAGCAGGAGCAGCGTGTCTGCCTCCTGCTCAAGGCTCACATCCAGCCAGCCGACATCGCCACCCTCACCTGCAAGTCGCAGAGTGCCATCACGCTCACCCGAAGCCGCCTCTACAAGAAGGTCTTCGGCCGTTCGGGTAGCGCCAAGGACTGGGATGACTTTATAATTGATAATTTATAATTGACAATTGATAATTAGTAGGTTATATGGAGTTTGCAAACTTTTTGCACTTTCGCAAACGTGCGAAAGTAGTCCTTTTTTTCTCTGTAAAGCATTTGTAAAGTACTTGCAAAGTCATTGCAAAGCCGCTTTTTCGTTTCGGTATGAGATAGTTTGTACCTTTGCCGGTGAAATCAAACTAAAAAACCTCATACACGATGAAACGAATTCTTTTTATCACAATCCTGTTTCTTCAGTTTGTCTGTACATGGGCACAGCAGAAAGAGATCACATTGAGCGGCTACGTAGAGGATGGTTTCCTAAAAACTCCACTCCTCCATGCCCAGGTGTCTGTATGCAGGACCGACAGCACCGTACTGGTGGATTCAGCCACGGTAATGCCATTTGGCGAGTTTGTTAATGGCGAACTGAAACTAAAATCAACAAAATTCACGGCTACGGTGC
>JAZLKL010000074.1:0-36835 GCA_045597585.1 Bacteroidaceae bacterium
ATCAATCATATGCTTAAAATTTAAGTCAGTAAAACATCAAAAAACATCTAATCACATCGTCCCTCCTTGGTCTACCAGGTAAAGTCTAATACCAGAAAACACCGAAGGGTTTGGGGGCTCGCAGCCCCCATAAAGCGGACTTATGCTTAATATGTGTTAAAGTAGTCCATTTTTTCACTCGAAAGTTTGGAAATTAACACAGTATCTTCAGTGGTATAATTGTGGTTTTACCTTCGTGGTGTGGATTTTTGTGCTGGTTTTATGTATTTTCGAGGCAAAATCCTTGTGCGTAATAGCGAAAAGATGTAAATTTGCACGTAAATTAAGACAAGAACTTGTATGAAATATGTTTTTCTTCTCTCTTTCGCCCTTTGTGCCTGCATGATGCAAAGTAGTTGTAAGGACGACCATAGTATCGAGGATAAGACTCGAAGCTATCTGCAACAACTTAACGATGCCGCTGAGGCAGGGGAAAACGAAAAGTATTGTGAGATTCTCGATGAGATAGCTCAATGGAATGCTACGCTCTCGGAAGAGGAAATGGAACGATGCGAAAAGGCTGCAAGCGAGATGCTGAATGAGCTTAACAGAAAGAAAGTGGAAAAGTATAGAATGGAAAATAAATAAAAGTATTTGTTAAGGTAAAAATGATGAAGAAGATTTTCGTTATTGCACTGGCTGCCATGAGCATGACCTTTGTAAGTTGCAAGAAGGGTATAGAGACTCAGGCAAAGGCCTACTGTGAGCAGATGATTGCTGCCGAGGAGGCTGGCGACAAGGAGAAAATGGCTGTCATAGAGAAGGAGTCGGAAGAGTGGATAAAGAGTCTCTCGGCAGAGGAGCAGCAGAAGGCGAAGGAGATTAGCGAGCAGATATACATGGAATACATGGCTAAGAGTCTGGGCATGTCGGTGGATGAACTGAAGAAGCTGCAGGATACACCTGTGGTTGAAGAAGATGACTTGGCAGAGGAAGCTCCCGCAGACAGCACAATAGCCGAGGTAGCAGAAGCTGCTGCAGAATAATGCTCCCCGAAATGGGTAAATAATAGCATTTCTTGTGATATTTTATGCCCATAACGCTTTTTTCTGGCGAAATATTTTGCTATGTTTGCAAAAAGGACTAACTTTGCGGCGTTTTGATTCTATATCAACGAATAAAGAGAAACAGAATACAAAAACTATATTTTAACAATTTAAAGAAAAAGCAAAAAATGAAGAAGTTTTTCGTTATCGCATTGGCTGCCATGAGCATGACCTTTGTTAGCTGTAAGAAGAGTGTAGAGGCACAGGCTGAGGCTTATGTTCAGCAGATTTATGATGCAACTCAGAAGAAGGATATGGACGCTTTGATGAAGATCTCTATGGAGGCTGAGGCGTGGATGAATGGTCTTTCAGCTGAGGACAAGGCTAAGGCTGAGGCTGTTGCTGAGAAGAAGATGGTTGAGCTCGGTATGAAGGAGACTAGCGACGAGGCTGAGGCTGAGGAGGTTGAGGCTGCCGTTGAGGAGGCTGCTGAGGCTGTTGACAGCTTGGCTGCTGCTGTTGAAGAGACTACTGCAGAGTAATTTCACGGCTACATATAAAAACAGAGAGTTGACTCAATGGAGTCAGCTCTCTTTTTGGTATCTGACCCAAAAAGGGATTTCGTGACTTTGGGGACTTCACATTTGCAGATTAGCTTAAAAATAGCTACCTTTGCAGTCTAAAGGGAGTGTGAGCATACATCACACCGAAAAAAGAACTAAAACAAGAGCCTAATGATCTCAGTAGAAAATATCGCCGTAGAGTTTGGCGGAACCACTTTGTTTAAGGACATCTCATTCCAGATTAACGAGAAGGATCGTATTGCCCTGATGGGTAAGAATGGTGCTGGAAAGAGTACCATGCTCAAGATTCTGGCTGGCGTGCGTCAACCTACGCGAGGCAATGTGTCGGTACCCAAGGACTGCGTGGTGGCCTATCTGCCCCAGCATCTGATGACGGAAGACGGACGTACCGTGTTTGAGGAGGCATCGCAGGCATTCGCCTATCTGCGTGAAACGGAAAAGGAAATAGACGAAATAAACCATCAGTTGGAAACACGTACCGACTATGAGAGCGATGAGTATATGGCTCTCATCGAGAAGGTGAGCTCGTTGTCGGAGAAGTTCTATGCCATTGACATGACTCATTTTGAGGAGGACGTGGAGAAGACGCTGCTGGGATTGGGATTTGAACGCAAGGACTTCGACCGGCAGACGAGTGAGTTCTCGGGTGGCTGGCGTATGCGCATTGAGTTGGCCAAACTCTTGTTGAAGAACCCCGATGTGCTGCTGCTTGACGAGCCTACCAACCATCTTGACATCGAGTCAATAGGATGGCTTGAGGAGTTCATTATGACCTCGGGCAAGGCGGTGGTGGTCATCAGCCATGACCGTAAGTTTGTGGACAGCATCACCACTCGCACCATCGAAGTGACGATGGGACGCATCTACGACTATCGTGCTTCGTACAGTCACTATCTGGGGTTGCGAAAGGAACGTCGCGAACAGCAGCAAAAGCAATATGAGGAACAACAGAAGATGATTCAGGAGACGAAGGACTTCATAGAACGCTTCAAGGGAACCTACAGCAAAACGTTCCAGGTGCAGAGCCGTGTGAAGATGCTGGAGAAACTGGAACTGGTGGAGGTGGATGAGGAAGATACCTCAAGCCTGCGCTTGAAGTTTCCACCCTCGGCACGTTCGGGACAATATCCCGTGATTGCGGATGGAGTAGGGAAGAGCTTCCCCCTCGGTGATGAGGCTTCGGATGGTGAGAAAGTGATATTCAAGAATGCCTCGTTCACCATCGAACGCGGTGAGAAGATAGCCTTTGTGGGGCGTAATGGTGAGGGTAAATCGACCATGGTGAAATGTATCATGGGAGAACTCGAGCATGAGGGCTCGCTGCAGTTAGGCCACAACGTGCAGATTGGCTACTTTGCGCAGAACCAGGCTTCGCTGCTTGATGATGAGCTGACCATATTCCAGACCATTGACGATGTGGCTAAGGGAGAAGTACGCAATAAGATTCGCGACTTGCTGGGTGCCTTTATGTTTGGTGGCGAGGAATCGACCAAGAAGGTTAAGGTGCTATCGGGTGGTGAGAGAACTCGTTTGGCCATTCTCAAACTGTTGCTTGAACCCGTCAACCTGCTTATCCTTGATGAGCCCACCAATCATCTTGACCTCAAGACGAAGGATGTGCTGAAGCAGGCGCTTGTGGACTTTGATGGTACGCTTATCGTGGTAAGCCATGACCGTGACTTCCTCGACGGATTGGTAAACAAGGTGTATGAGTTTGGACATCAGCGGGTGCGCGAACATCTTTGTGGCATTTATGAGTTCCTTGAAACCAAGAAGATGGAAGACTTAGCAGAACTCGAGAAGAAATAAGTAACTGAGGTTAGTCAACAAGTCAACAAATCAACAAATCAGCAAGTCAACGAGTCAAAAAGTCAGCAAGTCATCGACTCAACGAGACAATGAGTCAACGAGTCGAGAGATAATGGCGCTTCCCGCCCTTGTGGTGGGGGATTTAACGGGAACTAATTGTCATGAAGTTAATGGTATTTAGCTTTTTGACGACGGTTAAAAGCAGACGAATGTCCTGCTTCTTGATGCATTTTACCAAGAGGGTGCTTAGTGATGATGAAAAAATTAATTGGTACCAAGTAAATTTTTTATCGTCACTTAATCCCTAACCAAAGTTACTTTCTCTTTATCATCAGCAGCATGCCTCCGATGAGGATACATGTGCCTACAATGGCGACCCAGATGATGCGCTCATGAAGTACGATGGCAGAGATGGCCATCGTGAAGGCACATTGTGAATAGACCACGTTGGTGGCTTTGACAACGCCTAAGCGAGGAAGTACCCAGTTCCAGGTAAGGTAGCACAACAAGGATGCCACTAAAGACAGATAGATGAGATTGACCCATACTGTGGGCTTCCCTAATATGCTCAGATTTGTCTGCAAGGGGTCCACAAGAAAGAACCAAGGAAGGATGGTGAGTAACCCGTAGCCAAAGACCTTGCGGGTGATAAAACGCGTGTCGTAGTGTGAGGAAAGTGTCTTCATACAGAGTGAGTATAATCCCCATGTGATGGATGCACATAAAGCCAAGGTATCGCCCAACGGATTGAGGTGAAGGGCAAAACGTCCGTTCAGTACCACCAGGATGAGGCCTACAAAGGCAATGAGCGAACCAATGACTTGTCGGATGTTCATTCGTTCGTCCTTATAGAAACATGCCAACAGCAAAGCGGTCATCATGGGTGTTGTGCCCACAATGATGGCTACGTTTGAGGCCGTGGAATATTTTAATGCCATGTTTTCGGTGAGGAAGTACAAAGAACCTCCTGCAATACCCATCAACAGAAACATGAGCTCGTGTTTCAGGTTGTAGGCCCACATTTGTCTGTGCGATAGCAGAACCATACAAAGATAGGCCACGGTAAAGCGATAGAAGAAGATGTCGGCAGGCATCAGTCCTTCGGAAAGCAGTATCTTAGACGACACGAAAGTCTCGCCCCAGATGGCTACCACAAGTAATGCCACAAAGAAATATAAATGTTTTGATTGCTTGGCCATTACATTATTGATCCAAAGATATTCTACTCTGTTCCTGTTACCTTGAACACGATGCGGAAAGAACCTTCATTATAGCTTGTGCTGGTGATGCGGAAACTGCCAATCTGCTTGGTTGTCTCTACATGATGCCCAATGCAGGGGCATACGTCATAGTCGCCAATACGAACAAGTCGCAATGTCTCGCTTGCATCTTCGGGTAGTTTGTCAAGCTTCACACCTTCTGGAATCGTGTCGCGTGTCACAAACTCGTATGTAACAGGTATGTCGGCTTCAATCAACTCGTTGAGTTTCTGCTCAATTTCTGCTACTTGCTCAGCGGTGGGACAGTTGGTGAGATCAAAGTTTATCTTGCTCTTCTTTCTCTCAATGTGTGCATTCTTTGAACGCTCGCAGCCAAACATCCTGACCATGGTCTGGTTTAGCAGATGCTCGGCAGTATGTGAAGGACGATGCTCGTCCTTGTTGTGCTCGTTTAATATGTGTTCCATAATCAATGTCTTTTTAAATAGCCAATGTTTCTGGTGTTTCCGGGCTTTCCAGATGGCCTGAACTGTCTGGTTTTTCCAGAATATCTGGAGTGCCCAGACCTTTCAGAATATCCAGAGTGCCTAGTCTTTCCAGAATATCCGGAAGCTCCAGAATATCCGAGGCTGTATTCTAGTTTTTATTATTATTCTTTTTGCGTACTTGCTCTGCAATGGCCCAGTTAAGCTCTGCTTCCTCCTCTTTACCCAAACGTGAGAAACAGTCGCCTATGAGATCAAATGTTTTGGCAAAATCATCCTTGATGCTGGTAGCATGAGAAAAGTCGTTAATGGCACGCTCGTAGTCGCCTGTTTCCATATGAAGGCGTCCCAGGTTATACCATGCCTTGAAATGCATAGGACTCATCTCTGTGGCTCGTTTCAAGCAACGTTGTGCCTCCTCGATTTGTCGTTCGTCCAAAAGTGTGACACCCTTGCGAACCCATGCATCCACGAAGGTGGGATAGAGTTCGATGGCCTTGTCGTAGTTGCGGATGGCAGCTCTTGCATTGTGTGCCTCGGTAATACATAGGTTACCCATCTCGAAGTACTCCTTAGCGTACTTCTGGAGGCGTTGTTGCTGCTCAAACATTTGCTTCTTAATAGCTTCGTTCTCGCTCTTCAGTTTGCGTACGATTCCCAGTTTGCTTTGTAGGAAGCGTCGCTGCAATGGACGCTCTATGTCGTAACGTGCATGGATGGCCACGAAGAAATGGTTGAGTGCCTCGGGAATGTTGAATTGGTCGAACTCTTTGATAGCTGCTGCATATTCAATGTCGGCACGGGCTGCCTGAAGTGCTCGTTGTACAGAAGCATCATCGTTGAAGCGTGTGGCAAATTGCGTGATTTCGGGTCGAACAAACACCTCTGCCTGTGAGAGAGGCTGACTTAGCGACATTCCTTCGAGCGAACGACAACGACTTAATGCCACGTAAGCCTGTCCGCCGGCAAAGGTGCCTCCTGTGAAGTCAATGGTGGCACGATCAAAGGTAAGTCCTTGACTTTTATGTATAGTGATGGCCCATGCCAGTTTAACGGGTAGTTGGGCGTATGTGCCTAAGACTTCTTCCTCGATTTTTTTCTCTTTTTCGTTATAAGTGTAGCGAACGTTCTCCCATTGCTCCTGCTTGACACGAACTTCGTTACCATTGTCGAGAATAATTGCTAATTCCTCTTCTCCTTCGTCAATCTCGATGATGGTTCCTAAAGTGCCGTTCACCCATCGCTTGTCCTGATCGTTCTTGATGAAGATGATCTGTGCGCCAACCTTTAGCTCGAGATTCATGAGTGTGGGCAACATAGATTCAGGAAAGTCTCCTTTTATGGTTCCCTTGAATACTTGTGATTCACCTGGCAACTCATCAAGGTGTGATTGGTTGATGTGATCGACATTGTCACGGCGAGTGGCTAAGATGATGCTCATGGCATTTGCATTCTCGGGACTATCTGTGTTGGACGCTCCCACACGTGTATTGAGTAAGCGCATCTCACTTTCTGAAATCTCTCCAGTGCGGATATGGTCGAGTGTACGGATAAAAACAGGGTCTTTTTGACGGAACACCTTGCTAAGTTCGATACTTACCAATTCCATCTCGCGAAAGACGCGAGCAGAAAAGAAGTAGGGATTGGTATAGAATCGTTTTAGAATATCTCGTTCATCAGACTTGACGACAGGTTCTAACTGAAAGACATCGCCTATGAGCAACATTTGTTTTCCGCCAAAGGGGACACGGAAGTTGCCTGTATAGGTGCGAAGAATCCTGTCGATGAAGTCAATGATGTCAGCACGTACCATTGAAATCTCATCAATGATGATGAGCTCGAGTTCGCGAAGCAGTTTGATGTGTGGTTTTCCGTATTTCAAGAACTCCTTGATGCGACGTCCGGCAAAGCGTTGGTCGTCGGGTACAAGAGGGTGAAAGGGCAGTTTGAAGAAGCTATGCAACGTCTGTCCGCCTGCATTGATGGCCGCAATACCAGTAGGGGCCAATACCACGTATTTCTTCTTTGTCTGGCTACAGACATATTTCAGAAAGGTACTCTTGCCCGTTCCTGCTTTTCCTGTAAGGAAAAGGGAATTATGGGTGTGGGTGATGAGATTCAGTGCATTCTGAAACTCGGGTCCACTTGTATCTATCTGTTTGATGTCCATTCTTTGTTGAAGTATGTGGTAAAAGGGTTATCTGTTGTGCGGATTTCTATATGCGGTCTTCGATAGAGGTAATTTAGATTATTCTGTTGGTGATGCTCCACCGGCACCGCCTTCACCTCCTTCACCTTCACTTTCTTCTTTTGGTGCACCTACATATTCGATTCCACCTACATAGTCTTTCTTGTCAATAGGCTCCTTGGGTTCGCCAAACTTTGCACGGTATTTTGCAAAGCGACTGTCTTTCATAATCTGATTCATAAAGTCACCACATACAGGCAAGGCTGTGCGGTTACCTTGTCCCAGTTCACCTGTGCGGAAGTGTATGCTACGATACTCTCCACCTACCCAACATCCAAAGACGAGTTTGGGGGTGACTCCAATGAACCATGCGTCGCTATGGTTGTTGCTTGTTCCAGTCTTGCCTCCCCAGTCTGCTTGTGAGTATCCTTGCCCCACAAAGCCACGCAGACGTGAACTGGTTCCAGACATACCACCTTGCAGCATCTTGGTCATAAGGAATGCCGATCGATAGGGGATGGCTTGTTTTGCTTCGAGTTTAGCCTCATAGATGACTTTGCCGTGACGGTCAACTATCTTGGTGACCATGATGGGCATGTTGCTCTTGCCTTCTGCAATGGGAGTACAGTAGGCGTTGGTTAGTTCGAGCAAGTTTACATCGCTTGAGCCAAGTGAAAGCGAAGGCTTGGCCTCCAGCTTACTCTCGATGCCCATGGCATTGGCAGTCTTGGCAATCTTGTCAATACCACACTCGTAACCAAGCCCTACGGCAATACTGTTCACACTCATGGCAAAAGCACTCTTGAGTGTGATGTTAGCGCCACTGAAGTACCAGTCTGCATTGTGAGGTGTCCATCTTGTGGGCTTTCCGTCAACGGTGTCAGGATAAGACTTAAAGCTGTCCTGACGGCGTGTGTTGGGGGTCATACCTTGGTTCATAGCTTCGGTGTAAACGAAAAGCTTGAAGGTGGAACCGGGTTGACGCATGGCTGTCACCTTGTCGTATTGCCATGAATTGAAATCAAGGTCACCTACCCATGCCTTGACATGACGTGTGTCGGGTTCAATCACCACAAAGCCACAATGCAGGAATGATACCATATAGCGGATGGAGTCCATAACGCTCATCATCTCCTCCTTGGGACCGTCATAGCTATAGAGGGTCACTAAGTGCTTGTCATTGCGGAGGTGATTGAATATGCTATCCTCGTTGCCCTTGAATTTCTTGTCATAATACTCATAGTACCCTGTTTTCTTGGCAAGGTTTTCCAGGAAATTGGGAATCTCCTGCCCATGTTCGTCGCGCCAGGGTTTCATGTTGTGCCAATGGCTGTCAAAGCGTTGCTGGGTGGCAGACATCTGACGGTGAGCAGCCTCCTCGGCATAGTTCTGCATTCTTGTGTCGAGGGTAGTGTATATCTTTAAGCCATCAGCATAGAGGTCTAGGTGGTTGTCCTTGTCATAACCCTCAATGTAGCCTTTGTCGCAAAGCATATAAATGTAGTCGGTGAGAGCTCTTCGGAAATAGGGAGCCACACCATCGTTGCTACTCTCATTACGATTCTCGACGACTTGGATGGGGATTGCTTTCAGAGAATCAAACTGAGCCTTTGTGGCAGGTTTTCCGTTGAGATAGATATGCCCCTTCTCGAATACTTGACCGAGAACGATATTTCGACGCTCTTTACTGTTCTTAGGGTTGGTGCGTGGGTTGTAGTAGCTGGTGGCTTTAAGTAATCCCACAAGGGTAGCCGCCTGCTCGTAGGTGATTTGGTCGGGGGTGGTTCCGAAGTAGGTTCTGCATGCAGTCTTGATACCAAATGAGTTGCATCCAAAGTCCACCGTGTTGAGATACATCGTGATTATCTCCTCTTTGGTGAGGGAGAGTTCAAGTTTGGTGGCAATGATCCATTCCTTCATTTTCTTTATCAGGATGTTGCCTCCCAATTTGCCCGTAGCAGAGTTTTTGGTTCTTACGAAAAGATTCTTGGCAAGCTGCTGGGTGATGGTGCTGGCACCGCGTGCCCTACCTTTTGCCATATCCTTGGCAGCAGAGAATAGACCTTTGAAATCGATACCCCAATGGCTGTAGAAACGTTCATCCTCGGTATCTACCAGTGTGCGGATTAGTATGGGCGAAATTTCCTCGTAGGTGACTGCAGAACGGTTCTCGCTGAAATAGCGTCCCAGCATAACGCTGTCAGCACTGTAGATTTCACTGGCTTCGCTGTTCATGCTTTCAGCGTTTCTGATGTCGCTGAAACCAGGAGTTGGACCGAATAGCCCGAAAAGGTTGAAATCTACTGCTCCCAAAAACAGGAAGAATAGTAGGATAAGGGTAAGGAACCACATTACCACACGCTTGTACCAGCGTCCTCCGTAGATGGCGTGAAAGAATTTTTTGAGGATTTTCATTTTCTTTTCTTGTAATTATTCCCGCGCATTTAACCATTTGCCTTGCATCAGGGCATTGGGTGTTGCGTTTCAGACAAACAATCTTGTTTTTTCTCTTTCTTGGTCTGCTCGTCAATCCATTTCATGATGCCATCGAGGTTGTCAGGATGAAACCATGTTATGTCGTTGTCTTTAGCAAACCAAGTCATTTGTTTTTTAGCGTAAACTCGTGTGTTCTTTTTTATCCTCTCCACAGCATCTGCCAGTGTGGTTAAGTGACCTTTAATGAAGAGCTCGCGTTTTTCTTTGTCTTTCTTGTCCTTGTTGTCAAGGTATTCGAACAGTTCCTTGTACCCCACTGTGTTGAGGGAATTTAGATGGCGGTTCGGCAGGTTTTGCATCACCTCATTCAACAATCCTTCCTGCATCATCATCTCCACACGTTTGTTTATGCGCTCAAATAGTTCCTCGCGAGGGCGTTGCAGACCTATCTTGATGATGTGAAAGGGACGGGATTTCTTTTCGCTTGTTCGGAATGAAGTGTAGGTCTTTCCCGTCATATGGCATATTTCCAGGGCATGGACGATGCGGCGAGTATTATGCTTGTCAACGATTTCGTAATACTCAGGGTCGAGTTGCTTCAGCTCTTTGAGCAATGATTCAAGCCCTTCCCTCTCAAGACGTTGCTTCATTTCTTCTCTCGTCTGTTCGTCTATGGTCGGAATGTCATCAATACCTTTGCACACTGCATCGATATAGAGCATGCTACCTCCTGAGAGGATGGCTGTGTCGTGGCTTCTGAAGTGTGATTCAAGTATGGATAGTGCCTCCGTCTCGTATTGAGCTGCGCTATAGTACTCATCGAGTGACAGGGTACCCACAAAATAGTGCTTAACCCTTTCCAACTGCTCCTGTGTGGGGGCAGCTGTGCCAATCTTCAGGTCACGAAACAATTGTCTGCTATCGCAGTTCAGAATAGGACAGCGCAGTCTTTCTGCCATTTGCAGACTTAATTCTGTCTTTCCTATTCCTGTTGGACCTAACAGTACGATGAGAGTCTTGTTGCTCAATTCCTCATTCATATTTCAGCATTTGTAATTTTGCTGTTTGGGGATAGAATGCTGGAGTTCTTTTTATATGAGTTTCTCCATATTGCCGACCACTCCATATTATCGATCACTCCATTATGTCAAATCCCTCCTCGTCAAACTCCTCTGCCTCAAATCCCTCGTCGCCATAGAACGATTCATCCAGCTCTGATTCGTCTGCGTCGATATTTGCGGGAGTCGGGGTTGGTATGGTTTCTTCTTCCTCTTCCGACTGTATGGGGGGCATACCATAATGACGCTTCACCTCGGGTTCTTGCTGACGGTTTCCGAAGATGGTTTCGGTAAGTTCAAGCAAAAAGATGCGTCGGCTCTCAGGGTCGAATCGGTAAGCCATACGTTGTCCCTCGTCCTCCAGGAAGTCTGCCATTACGGTGTCGTCCATCAGATAAAGATCTTCATCTGAACCGATGCTGCCATCATCGTTGAGTAGGATGCGGTGCTCTGGGCGCCAGTCTTCATTACAGATGTAGAACCGATGGTCGTTTCCTTCCTTATACTGGCAAGCTTTTAAGATGGTCTTGTGAAGGTCGAGAAATGTGGCATTGGCATCAATGAGAATCTCCAATGCAAAGTCCTCTACCTCATTTGACGCCACTGTGATTTTCAGTATCATCTCTTTATCACAATTTTAGTTTATACGTCTATCCATTTCCTTATTTTACCTTATATTATATATAGGAGTGTGAAAATGGCTTATGTCGTTTCTGACAATAATGATTAACGAATGAAGCCACGGGTGCCCGTCCACTCGATGAAATCGAGGATGTATTGTATCTCTGCACTCATCTCAATCTCGTTCTTGACACGCTCAATGTTATCGGCCAGCTTACCACCACCCAGAATAATCTGATAGGTTTGGTGAATACGGTTGATGAGCTCACGGTCGAAGCCACGACGTTTCAATCCTACAAGATTCAGACCGCAGAATGCAGCGGGATCACGTGCCACCATGGAGTAGGGAAGGATGCTCTGGCTGAAGCGTGTACCACCTCCTACCATAGTGTAGCTTCCCACACGGGTAAACTGGTGCATCAAGACACCTGCGCTCAGTATGGCATTATCGTCGATGACAATCTCGCCTGCCAGCTTTGTGCTGTTGCCTATGATGACTCCATTGCCCACTACTGCATCGTGAGCCACGTGGCTACCTTCCATCAGAAGGTTGTTGTTGCCCACCTTAGTACGCATCTGGGCGGCGGTACCACGGTTGATGGTTACATTTTCGCGAATCTTGTTGTTGTCGCCGATAATGGCCAGGGTCTCTTCTCCTCTGAACTTGAGGTCCTGAGGGATAGCGCTGATTACAGCACCGGGGAAGAATATGTTGCCATTACCAATGCGTGCACCGCTGAGTATGGTGACGCTGTTCATCAATGTGTTATTGTCGCCAATCTCTACATTGTCATCGATGAAACAGAAAGCGCCAATCTCACAGTTCTCGCCAATCTTAGCATTGGGATGAATGTATGCTAAAGGACTTATCTTACTCATAAAAAGCCCTACCCCCGCCTCCCCCGAAAGGGAGGAGCTGCATGTCCTGTTGGGGGTAGCTTGCAGCTGTTGTGTTTATACTTTTTTGTTTACTATATACTTTTTCCGCTAAGTGTTTCACCTTCTCCTTCGTTGCAAAGGCCTTCTCCCCTTGGGGGAGTGGGTTGGGGCTTCTACTTGTTCTTTACAATCTGTGCCGTGAAGGTGGCTTCCATTACGCAGGTCTCGCCCACAAAGGCAAAGCCTCGCATGGTGGCGATGTTATGGCGTGGAGGTACAACAAACTCAACCTTGAAGACAAGAGTGTCGCCGGGAATTACCTTTTGGCGGAACTTCACATCGTCAATCTTGAGGAAGTATGTACTCCATTTCTCGGGTTCTTCCACACCACTCAAAACCAATATGCCACCGCATTGTGCTAAAGCCTCAATCTGCAAGACGCCTGGCATAACGGGCTCGGTGGGGAAGTGACCCTGGAAGAAAGGTTCGTTGGAGGTGACGTTCTTCACGCACACTATGTACTTCTTGCCCATGTCAATGACCTTATCGACCAACTGCATGGGGTAGCGATGAGGCAACAATTCGCGAATGCGGATGTTGTCCATCACAGGAGTCTTGTTGGGGTCGTACTTGGGTGCCTGAACCTCATACTTCTTGATTTCCTTGCGCATCAGGCGCGCGAATTTATTATTAATAGTATGACCGGGACGGGTGGCAATGACACGACCTAAGATGGGACGGCCAATGAGAGCCATGTCGCCGATAAGGTCGAGCAGTTTGTGACGTGCTGGCTCGTTCTCCCATACCAAAGGCTTATGCTGCAGGTAACCCTTCATCTTGGCATCGTGTGCTTCTGCGCCGGTCAGCTGGCAGAGTTTGTTGAGATTCTCCTGCGACATCTCATTCTCATAGATGACAATGGCGTTGTCAAGGTCTCCACCTTTGATGAGGCCTGCCATGAGCAAAGGCTCAATCTCACGTACAAACACAAAGGTGCGGGCTGCAGAGATGTCCTTGTCGAAGTTGCGCATGTCGTCGAGAGTGGCAAACTGAGTGTTCAACACTTTTGAGTTGAATGCAATCATCGTGGTGATACTGAAGTCCTCATCAGGAAGTATGGTGATGCATGAACCGGTTGCTTCGTCCTTGATCTCGGTTTTGCTTTTGATCACGTAGTAGTTCTTCTCCTTTTCCTGCTCCTTGATGCCTACGCGCTCAATCTCCTTGACATAGAGTTCTGCACTACCATCGAGGATGGGGAACTCGGGGCCGTTGACCTGGAAGAGCACGTTGTCAATGCCGTTGGCATACATGGCAGCCATGGCATGCTCTACCGTGCTGCATCGTGCCTCGCCTTTGGCAAGCACGGTGCCACGGGTTGTCTCTACAACATTCTCGGCAATAGCATCGATGATAGGCTCGCCGGGAAGGTCAATACGTTGTATCTTGTACCCATGATCTTCGGGGGCTGGAAGGATGGTCAGCGTGAGTTTCAAACCTGTGTGCAGACCTTTTCCTGTCAGGGAGAAGCTGTCTCCCAAAGTACATTGCTTAATGCTGTTCATTCAATTTGTTTTTAAGTTCTTCAATCTCCTTTTTCAATTGATTGACGGTTGTGTTGAGTTCAGGCAGGTTTTTGAAAACCACGCTTGAACGCCAGAAGTTCTTATAGTCGATGGCAGGGGCACCCTGTACGGCTGTACCGTCCTTCTTAATGCTGTTGGCAATGCCCGATTGAGCACCTGCCATCACCTTGTTGGCAATGGTGGCATGGCCAGCCACACCTACCTGTCCGCCAAACATACACCATTCGCCAACTTTGGTAGAGCCTGCCACACCCACCTGGGCTGACATTACGGTGTGACTGCCAATCTCGTCGTTGTGAGCTATCTGAACGAGGTTGTCAAGCTTTACGCCGCTGTGAACGATGGTTGCTCCCATCACGGCTCTGTCAACGCAAGTGTTGGCTCCAATCTCTACATCGTCCTCGATGATGGCAATGCCGATTTGAGGAATCTTCTCGTAGCCTTCCTCAGTAGGCTGGAAACCGAATCCGTCGGCACCGATGACACAGCCAGCATGAAGGATGCAGCGGTTTCCCACCTTGCAATCGTGATAAATCACGGCGTTGCTGTATATCTCGGTGTTCTCGCCCACCTTGGCATTCTTGCCAATGGTTACATGTGGGTGCAGCACACAGCCGTCGCCAATCTCCACGCCCTCGGCAATGGCCACAAATGGACCGATGTAGCAGTTCTTACCCACCTTGGCCGATGAGTCGATGAATGCCAGGTCGCTGATGCCGGTGCGTTTGGGTTTCATGCTCTCGTAAATCTGAAGCAGTTTGGCTACGGCCTCACGAGCGTCGGACACCTTGATGAGGGTTGCCTTGATTTCCTTCTTGGGTTGGAAGTTATTGTTCACCAGCACCACGCTGCTCTCGGTGGTGTAGATGTAGTTTTCGTATTTGTCGTTGGCCAGAAAAGAGATGCAACCAGGCTTACCCTCTTCAATCTTGGCAAAGTTGTTGACCTTTGCTTCGGGATCGCCTACCACTGTGCCCTCGATGAGGCCTGCTATCATTCCTGCGGTAAATTCCATTTCCATTCCCTCTCCCCAACCCTCCCCCAAATGGGAGGGAGTGGTTACATCTGCTTCTTGATTTTTTCCTAATCTTTTTTCGCAGATGTCTGCGCGAAGGGGTGCACAGTTTTAATTATGTTACTATCCCTCCCATTTGGGGGAGAGCCCCGAAGGGTGGAAGAGGGGCTTTAGAGCATCTTTGCCATCTGCTCAGCCACTTCCTTTGCTTTCTCGGCTGCCACCTGAGCAAAGTTCTCGGTGCTATCGGCATAGATGATGGCGCGACTGCTGTTGACCAGCAAACCGCAATCCTCAATCATGCCATACTTGCAAACCTCCTCCAGGCTACCACCCTGGGCGCCTACACCAGGCACGAGCAGGAATGCCTTGGGAGCCACAGCACGAATGTCCTTGAACATCTCGCCACGGGTAGCACCTACCACGTACATCATGTTCTCGTCGTTGCCCCATTGCTGGCTCTTGCGGATTACCTTCTCAAAGAGGCGCTCGCCATCCTTGTCCTCGGTGAGCTGGAAGTCGAAGCTGCCCTTGTTGGAGGTGAGTGCCAGCAGGATGACCCACTTGCCATCATAACCATCGAGGAAGGGAGTTACGCTGTCCTCGCCCATGTAGGGAGCTACTGTCAACGCGTCAACGTCGTATTCGCCAAAGAAGGTTCGCGCGTACATCTTACTTGTGTTGCCGATGTCGCCACGCTTTGCATCTGCCACGATGAACTGGTCGGGGTTGTTCTCCTTCAGGTACTTCACCGTCTTCTCGAAAGCCATGATGCCCTTCACTCCAAATGCCTCGTAGAATGCAAGGTTGGGCTTGTAGGCCACACAATAAGGTGCAGTGGCGTCGATGATAGCCTTGTTGAAGGCAAAGATGGGATCTTCTTCCTTCAGCAGATGCTCGGGTATTTTCTTCAAGTCGGTATCAAGACCTACGCAGAGGAAACTTTTCTTCGAATAGATATTCTTAACTAATTCTTGTCGTGTCATAAACGGCCCTTCCCCCGCCTCCCCCAAAGGGAAGGAGCTGCATTGCTAATTGGGGGCTTCGTGCAGCTATGTTTTGTTTATTTTTATTTTTATTTCTTTTTTCTTTTTTTACTCTCTTTTCAAGTATCGCAAGCTGTATGATGGCAATTTTTAATGAGTTAATGAGTAATAGGGATTTAATGAGACGCTAACGGAGAGGACTCGCATTATTCTCATTGTTCATTATTCATTGTTCATTGCTCATTGTACATTAACCTATCGATGTTCATCCCCCCCTTCGCTGCTATGCAACTCCTCCCCTTTTGGGGGGACTTTTGCCGATGGGCAAAATGTACGGGGGTGGGGCTTTACAGCTCAGCCTCCTTCATTCTCTCGGCATTCTCGGCCACGATGAGGTGGTCGATGCAATCCTGAATCTGTCCGTCCATAAAGGCGGGCAGGTTGTATATGGTGTAGCCGATGCGATGGTCGGTGATGCGGCCCTGCGGATAGTTGTAGGTACGGATTTTGGCCGAGCGGTCGCCGGTGCTGACCATGGTTTTACGGCGAGAGGCGATGTCGTCAAGATACTTCTGATGCTCCTTGTCATAGATGAAGGTGCGCAGACGTGCCAGGGCGCGCCCCTTGTTTTTGGGCTGGTCGCGCGGTTCGGTACACTCGATGTGTATCTCCTCGTCCTCGTTGGTGAAGGGGTTGCGCCACATGTAGCGGGCACGTACTCCCGACTCCACCTTGTTGACGTTCTGACCACCGGCACCCTGGCTGCGGAACGTATCCCACTTGATGGCACCCTCGTTAATCTCTACGTCAAACTCCTCTGCCTCGGGCAGTACGGCCACCGTGGCAGCCGAGGTGTGCACGCGTCCTTGCGTCTCGGTGGCGGGCACACGCTGCACGCGATGTACACCGCTCTCATATTTCATAATGCCATATACGCCTTCGCCGGTAACACTGCATACGATTTCCTTGTAACCGCCCACAGCACCCTCGTTGAAGTTCGATACAGCCATTTTCCATCCCTTTGTCTCAAAGTATTTCGAGTACATACGGAACAGGTCACCGGCAAACAAGGCTGCCTCGTCGCCACCTGTACCACCACGAATCTCGAGCACGATGTTCTTGTCGTCCTCAGGGTCGGCAGGGATGAGTAGCAGCTTGATTTCCTCTTCCAATTCGGGGAGGCGCTTCTCGCTCTCGGCCATCTCGTCGCGGAGCATAGCCTTCATGTCGGCGTCATCCTCCATCTGGATCATCTCCTTGGCATCATCAATGTTCTGCAGGCAACCGATGTATTCCTTTCTGGCCTCCATTATCTTGCCCAGGTCCTTCCACTCCTTGGTCAGCTTCACATATCGTTTTTGGTCAGCAATCACCGAGGGGTCGGTGATCAAGGTCGAAACCTCCTCATAGCGGCTAACCAAGCCTTCAAGGCGCGAGAGTAACTCGTTATCTTCTATCATTTATGTATCTTGTTATTGTTTAAATCTATAATAATCTCACTCACTGTGTTGTCCAAATCCTGCAAGTTGTTTTTAATGATCTTCACTATCATTGTGTAATTAACATTTGCATAGTCGTGAGAGATGATGTTTCGCAAGCCAATGATGTTTCTCCATGGAATGGACGTGTAATGACAGAGTAGTTCCCCCTGTGTCATATCCTCGATGGCTCTGACGCTTTCCCCGATGATTTGCAGTCGTAGGATGCTGGCATCAAGCATGGCCATTCCCGTAGGCGAACCGAGGAAATCTTCCTCCGTATGATACGGGCCGCTCCACTCGTTTATAAGAGAGATGGCTTCACGTATCTGTTCCAAACGGTCTATGATTATGTCGTTATGCCAGGATTGCATCTTTTTCTATATTTTTTTTTAATAGAGGGCGAAGGAAGCGGTGCAAATGTACGAGGTCAACCTTGCAGCCACACAACTGTTCCAGGTCGTCGTGTATATTGCACAGAACGAAGTAGTCTGCATCCTTAAGATCAATGAAAACGTCAAGATCACTTTGATCGTTCTGTTCGCCACGCGCTACAGAGCCAAAGATTCCAATTCTTTGGATTCCTAATTTCTCAGCATTCAGTTCCTTGTAATGCTGGATTTTTCCTATGTAGTATGCAGCCGTTTTCATTGCTAATTGTTACCTGTTGCCATTCGTCCTTATTCACCCTCGGGGAGTAGGGGACTTTTTAGTACTCGAATGTTCCGAACTCACTCTTGATTGTCAGGCTCTTCTTTCCTTCTTCGATGCGTCCGATTACCTGTGCGTCGATACCGAAGCTCTTTGAAAGGGCGATGACCTTCTCGGCATCCTCAGGGCTGACGTACACCTCCAGGCGGTGACCCATGTTGAAGACCTTGTAGGCCTCGGCATAGTCGGTGCCGCTCTCCTTGATGATGGCCTTGAAGAGGGGAGGCACGGGGAACATGTTGTCCTTGATGACGCGGCAGTTGTCACCTACGAAATGCAGCACCTTGGTCTGAGCGCCACCTGTGCAGTGCACCATACCATGCAGCACCTCCTGCAGCTTCACGCCACGCTCGGCAGCCAGTGCCTTCATGTCGTCCAGCAACTTCTTCACTACGGGAGCGTAGGTGCGGGTGGGGGAGAGCACCAGTTTGCCGGCATCGATGGGACTGCCCTCAACTTCGTCCGTCAACTTGTAACTTCCGCTGTACACCAGTTCCTCGGGTACTGCCTTGTCGTAGCTCTCGGGATACTTCTCTGCCAGATACTTGCTGAACACATCGTGGCGAGCCGAGGTAAGACCATTTGATCCCATACCGCCGTTGTAACCTGTTTCGTAGGTGGCCTGGCCACTTGATGAGAGACCCACGATGACGTCGCCGGGACGAATGTTGGCATTGTCGATGACATCGGAGCGCTTCATGCGGCATGTTACGGTAGAATCCACGATGATGGTGCGTACCAGGTCGCCCACATCAGCCGTCTCACCGCCGGTGGCGTAGATGCCCACGCCCATCTCGCGCATCTGTTGCAAGAGTTCGTCCGTGCCGTTGATGATGGCCGAGATGACCTCGCCAGGGATGAGCATCTTGTTGCGGCCGATGGTGGAACTTACCAGGATGTTATCCACAGCACCCACGCAGAGCAGGTCGTCTGTGTTCATGATCAGCGCATCCTGTGCAATGCCCTTCCATACACTCAGGTCGCCTGTCTCCTTCCAGTACATGTAGGCCAGGCTCGACTTGGTGCCAGCACCGTCGGCATGCATAATGTTGCAATACTCGGGATCACCACCCAAAATGTCGGGGATAATCTTACAAAAAGCCTGGGGGAAAATACCCTTGTCGATGTTCTTGATAGCGTTGTGAACATCTTCCTTGGCGGCGCTTACGCCACGCATCATATAACGTTGGTTACTCATAGTCTATGAAATTTTGCGCAAAGATAATAATATTATCTTATATACGCAAATTCTTTGCCTTGATAATAGCATTTTTGCGAGTTTCCCCCGAGGTTTCCCCGAGGTTCCTCCGCAATTCTCCACGAAATTGTGTAGGATCCTCGGGTGATCCTCGGTTGAAGTTCGAAGGCACACGCTATGCAAAATGTATGAATATTTTATAGGTTTTTACGCAAAAACTAAGCACTAAGCACTAAGAACTATGCACTATGCACTATGAACTGAAAAAAGGAGTCTTCCAAAACGCTGTTGGAAGACTCCTCTGTATGGATGATTCTGTCGGGTGACAGATTAGAAACGATAACCGAATGCTACTACGAAATCGAAATTCTTTATTTTCGGAAGTGTTGTATTTGAGTTTTTTTGGTTATTTGCCCAATCTTCGCGGTAATTGTCGGTGTACATGTCTGTGCATCCCCAGTCACAGCCCAAATTGAGACTGTAACGATTGTCATATTCGCATCCTATGCGGAATCCTACACCGGCATCCCATCGTTGTATTCCATTTGTTTTCTTCTTAAATGTGGCTGTACTCCAATTGTGACCACGACTTCCGTCAACCTCTGTTTTAAAACTATTGTATCCGGTTACGCCGAAAGAGAAATAAGGGCCAACCTCTCCGTAAACGCCTAGCTCGGGTAGGATGTTGTAACGGAACCCAATTCGTACAGGAAGTTCTATATAGTGCGCTGTAATAGAGTTGGTTCCGGGTACTTTTCCGCTTCCTGGAGTTTGCATTTCGCGTATGTCGTTAACGTCAGCTTTACAACCCTTCATAATCCAATCAAGTCCAGCACTGATGTATGTGCCTTGAGCATTTGGTAACATGTAATCGAACTTGATGCCTACATTAGCGCCTATTTTTCCGTCATATTCAGATGCATAATTACTAGCGTAGTTGCTAATACTACTTGCAGACATACCTGCGAAAATCTGGGTGGTCAAACCCTCTTCGGGCTCATTGTCAATTGCGAATGCGCTGCCACTGCAGATGAGTGCGAGAGCAGCAACAAAAAATTTTTTCATTTGTTTTTGTGTTTTTAGATGTTGTAATTATTTTTCTTCTATGCACTTCCATGCGAGTGCACTCACGATGGCACCTGCGAAGGGACCAACGATAAATATCCAGAGATTTGCCAAGGCATCACCGCCCACAAAGATGGCAGGACCGATAGAACGAGCAGGGTTGACGCTTGTTCCGGTGAAGTGGATGCCTACGAGGTGGATGAGGATAAGGCTCAATCCGATTGCCAAGCCAGCGAACTT
Source organism: Bacteroidaceae bacterium (assembly GCA_045597585.1). GTDB lineage: Bacteria > Bacteroidota > Bacteroidia > Bacteroidales > Bacteroidaceae > Physcousia. The sequence continues at coordinate 20,585 of JAZLKL010000074.1, forward strand.
GCTGGTCTCGCCATTGGTCTTATGGGTTGCGCCCAGCACAACGAATACGAACAAGGCGGTGAGGATGGCCTCAATGCCCACGGCACGGATGATGCTGCCATGGCAGCCTGTAATGCCGTTGGTGCCAATGCCAGATGCAGTTCCGTAGGCCAATGCCAGGATGCCACCAGCTATGCAGGCTCCCACAACTTGTGCCAGCATGTAGCATGCTGCATCCTTTCCACTAATGCGCTTGGTAAGCAGGCAGCCGAGGGTGATGGCGGGGTTGATGTGGCAACCCGAAATGCCACCAATGGTGTATGCCATTGCGATTACAGCCAAACCAAATGCCATGGCAGTACCGATTACAGAAGCGGGATCATAGCCGCAATGAAGGCTGACGGCTGCGCCGCAACCCAGGAATGTCAGTACGAATGTACCAATACATTCTGCTAAATATTTCTTCATGTTTCTCTTGTTTTTTTTGATTAATTGGTTCTTGAGTTAGTCGCTCTCGGTGAGTGCTTAATGGCAGGTTCTATAAATTAGGCAAATATAGATTGCTACTTGCTGTGTAACATAATACCTGAATTTATAGAACCTAACTTATATTAAATATGTATTACTTCTTCTCCTTCAACAGGTCGCGAATCTCGGTAAGGAGCTTCTCTTCAGCTGAGGGTTCGGGAGCAGGAGCTGGCTCGGCAGGCTTCTCTTCTTTCTTCTTGGTGGTAAGCTTGGTGATGAACTTCACCATGATGAAGATACAGAAAGCGATGATGACAAAGTCGAGGGCATCCTGCAGGAACTGGCCGTAGTTTAATGTAACAGCTTCCTTGGCAGCCTCAATCTCCTCGCCAGCCTCGTTGAGTACGGCAGGAACTGCATCCTTGATAGTGACGCTGAGTTTTGTGAAGTCAACACCACCCACCAAGACGCCAATGGGAGGCATGATAATGTTGGCAACAACCGAACTTACAATCTTTCCAAACGCACCACCGATGATAACACCGACAGCCATGTCAATCACGTTGCCTTTCAATGCAAATGCTTTAAACTCTTCTACAAATTTCATAATAATTGCGATTTATTTTAAAAAAATCAGTATTTGACAATGCGAAATTAAAAATAAATTTGTAATTTTGCGCTGTAAATAAAGAAAAAGTGATGAAATTGACCAAATATTGCTACATAATGGCACTTTTAGTGCTACTTTTGACGGCATGTAGGTCTGCACATTATTGTAATTGTGGGTAAGACGCTTTTTCGCACGACGCAGAAATCTTGATTAATAAGTTTATAGTAGTTTTAACCATTAAATTATTAAAAAAATGACAAAAGTAGCTATTAACGGCTTTGGCCGTATCGGTCGTCTGGCTTTCCGTCAGATGTTTGAGGCAGAAGGTTATGAGGTTGTTGCTATCAACGACTTGACAAGCCCCAAGATGTTGGCTCACCTGTTGAAGTATGATACCGCTCAGGGTGGTTTCGCTGGCAAGTTCGGTGAGGGTAAGCACACTGTAGAGGCAACTGACAACTCTATCATCGTTGACGGCAAGGAGATTAAGATCTCTGCTGAGGCTAACGCTGCAAACTGCCCCTGGGCAGCTAACGATGTTGACGTAGTTTTGGAGTGCACCGGTTTCTACACTTCAAAGGAGAAGGCTTCTGCTCACCTTCAGGCTGGTGCTAAGAAGGTTGTTATCTCAGCTCCCGCTGGTAACGATCTGCCCACTATCGTTTACAACGTTAACCACACCACTCTGACTGCTGAGGATAAGGTTATCTCTGCTGCATCTTGCACCACCAACTGCTTGGCTCCCATGGCTGCAGCTCTGAACAAGTATGCTGCTATCCAGAGCGGTATCATGTCAACCATCCACGCTTACACTGGCGACCAGATGATTCTCGACGGTCCTCAGCGTAAGGGCGACCTCCGTCGTTCACGTGCTGGTGCTCAGAACATCGTTCCCAACTCAACTGGTGCTGCTAAGGCTATCGGCCTCGTAATCCCCGAGTTGAACGGTAAGTTGATCGGTTCTGCACAGCGTATCCCCACTCCCACCGGTTCTACCACTATCTTGGTAGCTGTTGTTAAGGGTAAGGATATCACTAAGGAGGGTATCAACGCTGCTATGAAGGCTGCTCAGACTGAGTCTTACGGTTACACCGAGGACGAGATCGTATCAAGCGATATCATCGGTATGAAGTTCGGTTCTTTGTTCGACGCTACTCAGACCATGGTTAGCAAGATTGACGAGGAGACCTATCAGGTACAGGTTGTTTCTTGGTATGACAACGAGAACAGCTACACCTCTCAGATGGTTCGCACCATCAAGTACTTCTCAGAGATCTAATCAAAGGGATTTACTTAGGTAAACAATACAGCCACCCTTGGCAATTTGCCTCGGGTGGCTTTTTTTAGTTCATAGTTCATAGCTCATAGTCCATAGTCCATAGTTCTTCTCCAGACAAATAAATTCATTTTCCATGACTTACGATATTATTACCATTCTTGGTCCTACTGCAAGTGGGAAGACAGATTTGGCGGCTCATCTGGCGGCTCGGTTGGGTAATGCTGAAATCATTAGTGCTGATAGTCGTCAGGTGTATCGTGGCATGGATATTGGCACAGGTAAGGATCTGGCAGACTATACGGTTGATGGTGTGCAAGTTCCCTACCATCTTATCGACATTCTTGATGCTGGGGAGAAGTATAATCTGTTTCAGTATCAGCAGGACTTCTGGACGGCTTACAACGATGTTGTGAGTCGGGGCAAACTTCCCATCCTGTGTGGTGGAACGGGCTTGTATATAGAATCTGTTCTGAAGAGTTACAAGATGGTTCCTGTCCCCGAGAACAAGACACTTCGCCAGAGCCTTGAAGGAAAGTCGCTTGAAGAACTGGCAGAAATGCTGAAGGCATATAAATCACTACATAATACTACCGATGTGGATACGGCAAAACGTGCCATACGTGCCATTGAGATTCAGCAGTATTATAAGGAGCATAAGATTGACGAACGTGACTTTCCGCAGTTGAAGAGCCTTACAATTGGTGTGAACATCGACAGGGAGTTGCGAAGGGCAAAGATTTCCGATCGCTTGAAGAAGAGGTTGGAGGAAGGCATGGTGGATGAGATACGGGAGTTGCTAAAGCATGTTCCTTCTGAAGATCTGCTATACTATGGCCTTGAGTACAAATTTGTTACAATGTATTGTCTCGGACAGCTGTCGTATGATGAAATGTTCCGCCAGTTGGAGATTGCCATCCATCAGTTTGCCAAGCGACAAATGACTTGGTTCCGTGGTATGGAGGAACGTCGCGGAATACCCATTCATTGGGTTGATGCTACAAAAAAAATGGATGAAAAGGTTTCCCAAATCATCCATCTGATGTGATAGTATCTGCGGTGGCAGTTCTTCTTTTTGCAATAGCGACTTTCTTGCCTTGTTTGGTACGGCAAATTTGTTGACAAAAAGTAACGTCAGTTGTTATCCAAACTTGTTGATCTTCTCAAGGGCAACCATGTCGATGAGCTTGATCTTTCGTCCGTCGATGGCAATGATTTTCTCCTGTGCAAAGGCGCTAAGGGTGCGGATGGCGTTGCTTGTAGTCATATTCGACATGTTTGCCATGTCCTCACGCGACAGGTAGATGCTAAGCGTGCAACCATCCTCTTCCAACCCGTATGTGTCGCGAAGGAAGAGTATGGCTTCGGCAAGACGACCGCGGACGTGCTTCTGCGTGAGGTTGACCGTACGCTCATTAGCTGAGCCCAGACGTACGGCCAGGTCCCTGATAAAGAACCATGCCAGCTTGGCATTTTGCTGAATGATTTCGGCTATGATGTTTAGGGGGATGCGGAGAATGACGCTGGGTTCGAGTGCGACAGCCGAGGTGTGGTGCACGTCGTTGGCGAAGAAGGCTCTGTGACCTGTAATGGTGATGGGCTTCAGCACACGAATCAGCTGACTGCGTCCACTTACACCTTCTTTCAATACCTTTATCTTGCCGGAGACAACACACCACATGTCGCGAGGTTGGTCGCCATCACGATACACGAAGTCGTTCTTTCGAAGATTCTGAATCTTGATATGCATTAACAGTTTTTGCTTCTCCTCGGGGGTAAGCAATTCTGTAATCATTGAGAGTTTTTCTTCAATCAGTTCTAAGGAAAGCTCTTTTTTAGCCATTCTGGTATGATTGCATTTTTATGTTATTCGACACAAAATTACTGCTTTTCTTCGTTGTATGCAAACAAATGTGGCAAAAATAGCCATTTGAGGATAAAAAAACGAAAGAATAATTTCACTATCTCGCAAAAAGTTTGTAATTTTGAAAGCAATAAGCACATGGTACGTTGTATGCTAACCTTTACGACGTGTCCTATTGCACTTAAATTAACCAAAAATAAACCATTAAAAACATATTCCGACTATGAGTTATTTACGTTTCGACAAGACTCAGATGACGAATCTTGAAGACTCTCTGAAGAAAGAGATCTTGAGGAGTAATCGTTCTGGAGCCTACTCGTGCACCACACTTGTGGATTGCAACACGAGAAAATACCATGGTCTCTTGGTGGTACCTGTTCCCGAACTTGATGATGAGAACCATGTCCTGCTCAGTTCTCTCGACGCAACCGTCATTCAGCACGGTGCTGAGTTCAACTTAGGTCTGCACAAGTACCAAGGTAACAACTTTGCTCCTCGTGGCCACAAGTACATTCGTGAGTTCGACAGTCTCAAGGTGCCTACCACCGTCTATCGTGTGGGTGGTGTCCTGCTCAAGAGAGAAGAGGTGTTTCAGCACTTCGAGAATCGTTTGATTATCCGCTATACGTTGATGGAGGCTCACAGCGCCACAACGCTTCGTCTCACCCCCTTCCTCGCTTTCCGCAGCGTGCGTGAGTTTACCCACGAGAATAGCGTGGCAAGTCGCGAGTACCAGCAAGTCAAGAATGGCATCAAGACCTGTATGTACGAGGGTTATCCCGATCTTTATATGCAGATCAGCAAGAAGAACGAGTTTGTGTTCCGTCCTGACTGGTATCGTGGCATGGAGTATCCCAAGGAGCAGGAGCGTGGCTATGCTGGCAACGAGGACCTTTACGTGCCTGGATATTTTGAGTTTACTATTAAGAAAGGTGAAAGCGTAGTGTTCAGCGCTGGTCTTGACGAGGCTGACCCCAGGAAACTGCCTGAGCTGGCAGAGTTTGAGGTTAACGTCCGTACTCCTCGCGACAACTTCTATCACAACCTTGTCAATAGTGCACATCAGTTCCTCGTGCATCGCGACCACGGAGATTACGTGTTGGCGGGCTATCCTTGGTTCAAGTGCCGTGCACGCGACATGTTCATCTCACTTCCCGGTCTTACCATCACCAATGGCGAGTTCGACAAGTTCGAGGCTGTCATGGCTACGGCAGAGAAGGGAATCCGTGAGTTTATGGAAGGTGAGCCTCTCTCCGTTAAGATATACGAGATGAACCAACCCGACGTGTTGCTTTGGGCTGTTTGGTGCATCCAGCAATATGCCAAGCTTACCGACATGCAAACCGTATATAAGAAATATGGTAGATTGGTACGCGACATCATGCAATGGATTCACCTGGGCAACCATCCCGCCCTTGAGGTTCATGAGAATGGTTTGCTCTATGCTCCCGGTGGTCAGGATCGTGCGCTTACCTGGATGAACAGTTCTGCCAATGGCAAGCCCATCGTTCCTCGTTCCGGTTATATCGTCGAGGTTAATGCCTTGTGGTATAACTGCTTGAAGTTCAGTCAGGACATCTGCAAGGTTATGAACGATACACCCGTCGAGATGATGCTCGATGGCTTGACTATGAAGATCAAGCAGAGCTTTGTGGACGTGTTTATGAACCAGCATGGTTATCTGCTCGACTATGTGGACGGTCAGATGATGGACTGGAGTGTACGTCCCAACATGATCTTCCCCGTGGCCTTTGATTACAGTCCTCTCGACCAGAAGCAGAAGAAGACCATTCTCGACCTCTGCACCAAGGAGTTGCTTACTCCCAAGGGATTGCGTTCGCTCTCTCCCAAGAGCGGTGGCTACAACCCCATGTATGTGGGTCCCCAGGTGCAGCGCGACTATGCTTACCATCAGGGCACGGCATGGCCTTGGCTGGGCGGTTTCTACATGGAGGCATGCCTTAAGGTGTATGGCCGTAGCAAGGTAGGCTTTATTGAGCGTCAGCTTGTAGGCTATGAGGAGGAGATGTTCTACCATTGCATCGGTACTATTCCCGAACTCTTCGATGGTAATCCTCCATTCCATGGGCGTGGTGCCGTCTCGTTTGCCATGAATGTGGCCGAGATAATGCGTGTGGTGAAACTATTGGATAAGTATAACGAATTCTAGGAGAAAATACCATGAAAGTTTTAATGTTCGGTTGGGAATTTCCTCCCAAGATTTACGGAGGTCTTGCAGTAGCCTCTTATGGTATTACCAAGGGCTTGAGCTTGCAAGGCGATATTGAGACAACTTTCTGTATGCCTAAACCCACAGGCGAGGAAGAGGGTTTCTTGAAGATTGTGAACATGAGTCAGGTGCCCATTGCTTGGCGCGATGTGCAGTATGACCAGATAAAGGATCGCATGGTGGGCCACACGGCAGAGGATTACTATCGTTTCCGCGACCATATCTATGCCGATTTCAACTACATGCAGGGTCTTGACGACATGGGTTGCATGGGTTTTGCTGGTGGATATCCTGGCAACTTGCACGACGAGATCAACAACTTCTCCATTATTGCCGGTGTGCTGGCTCGAAGTGAGGAGTTCGACCTCATCCATGCGCACGATTGGCTGACCTATCCTGCAGGTGTGCATGCCAAGATGGTGAGTGGCAAGCCTCTCTGCATTCATGTGCATGCTACTGATTTCGACCGTTCTCGCGGAAAGGTGAACCCCACCGTCTATAGCATAGAGAAGAATGGTATGGACCATGCTGACTGTATCATGTGTGTGAGCGAGCTGACACGTCAGACGGTTATCAACCAGTATCATCAGGACCCTCGCAAGTGCGTGGCTATGCACAATGCGGTTTATCCCCTGAGCGAGGAATACACCAACATTCCTTCCACCCGAGTTCCTGAGGAGAAGGTGGTTACCTATCTGGGACGTATCACTATGCAGAAGGGTCCTGAGTACTTCATCGAGGCCGCCAAGCGTGTGCTCGACCGTACCCACAACATCCGATTCTGCTTTGCCGGTTCGGGCGATATGATGAATGCCATGATTGATCTGGCTGCCCAATACGGCATTGCCGACCGATGCCACTTCCCCGGTTTCCAGCGAGGTGCACAGGTCTATGAGTGCTATAAGCGAAGCGATGTGTTTGTGATGCCTTCTGTGTCAGAACCCTTTGGTATTGCGCCTCTTGAGGCTATGCAATGTGGCTGCCCCTGCATCATCTCCAAGCAGTCAGGTTGTGGCGAGATTCTTGACAATGTCATCAAGGTTGACTACTGGGATATCGACGCCATGGCCGATGCTATGTATTCACTTTGTACCAACGAGATGCTTTGGAAGCAACTCAGCGAGGAGGGTATCAAGGAGGTGGACCGCATCACATGGGAGAAGGTGGGCCTTCGCATTCGCGAGTGCTATAACCAGCTCATCGGCCGTGGATGGTTCAACAACGATGAATATCTGAATGCAGTAAAGGATATCAAGTAATTCATAATTCATAATTCACAATTCATGATTTCGCAGGGTACATACCTGGGGCGAAAGAAGAATTATAAAAATAATTATTGCGATGAAAACAATTTGTTTATATTTCGAGATACATCAACCTGTTCATCTCAAGAGATATCGTTTCTTTGATATTGGCGCAGATCATTATTACTATGATGATTACGAGAATGAACGTGCTATTACTGAGACTGCAGAGCGTAGCTACATCCCCGCATTGAAGACAATGCTCGAGATGACCGAGATTTACGGAAAATACTTTAAGGTGGCTTTCTCGCTTTCGGGCGTGGCTATTGAGTTGCTCGAGGATTATGCTCCCGAGGTTATCGAACTGTTGCAGGAGTTGTCAAAGACTGGTTGCGTGGAGTTCCTCGCAGAGCCTTACAGCCATGGTCTGTCTTCATTGGCCAATGAGGAAGTCTTTATGGATGAAGTGGAGCGCCAGTGCAATATGATAAAGAGACTCTTCGGTCAGACTCCCAAGGTGCTTCGCAACAGTAGCTTGATCTACAACGACGAGATTGGTGCCTTGGCAGGTCGAATGGGCTTCAAGGCTATGGTGGCTGAGGGTGCTAAGCATGTGTTGGGATGGAAGAGTCCTCATTTCGTGTACAGCTGTGCTCACGATCCTAAGGTAAGCCTCTTGCTCCGTGACTATAAGTTGTCTGATGACATTTCGCTCCGTTTCAACGACTCCAGCTGGAGTGAATATCCTTTGATGAGCGACCGTTATACTGATTGGATTGCTCAGCTTCCACAGGAAGAGCAGATCGTAAACATCTTCATGGAACTCTGCGCGTTGGGCATCTTCCAACCCCTCAGCAGCAACATTCTTGAGTTCTTCAAGGCTCTGCCTGCTGCTTGCAAAGAGCGTGGCATAGAGTTTGCCACACCAAGTGAGATCGTGGGTAAGACCAAGGCTGTGGCTCCTATGGACATGCCCGAGTATGTCAGCTGGAACGATGAGGAGCGCGATACCAGTTGCTGGTTGGGTAACGGCATGCAGCGCGAGGCTTTCAACAAACTCTATCAGGAGGCTGGTCGTATCATGGCTTGTCAGGATCGTCGTATCAAGCAGGACTGGGACCGTATTCAGGCAAGCAATAACTTCCGCTATATGACTACCAAACCCATGAGTGTGAATATGATTCGTGGTTTCTATGACAGTCCCTATGATGCTTTCACAAACTACATGAACATTCTTGGCGACTTCATCAAGCGTGTGCAGGACCTCTTCCCCATTGAGGTGGAGAACGATGAGCTTAATGCACTCTATACCACCATCCACAATCAGGGTGAGGAGATTGCTGCCCGTGAGCATGAAATCAGTCAGCTCCGTGCTCGTCTGGCTAAGCTTGAGAGCGCAGCAGCAAAGGAGGAGAAGAAAGCTCCCGTAAAGAAAGCTGCTACTCCCAAGGCTGCTCACGCTCCTAAGGCTGAGGCAAAAGCAGATGCCCCCAAGGCCCCCGCCAAGAAGGCTGCTCCTGCAAAAAAGGCTCCTGCCAAGAAAGCAGCAGCTAAGAAAGCTCCTGCTGGCGAGAAGAAATAATAAAGTAGATGAGATTTTATCTCATTACTACTTAGATAGTTAAAAGTACGGGAAGGTTCTTTGTTTACCTTCCCGTACTTTTTTTGTATTCACAAACCATCAGTAATCTCCCCATCATTTCTGCTTTTGAGCATCATCAAAAGTCTAACTTCCCTGTTACTGCAGTCTAACTCTGTAGCTTATATAACGATGCATAAGTCTTATAAACGATTTTTTTGCATCAACCTATGTTTACGAAAGAAACGGGACGAAAATCCAGACAATGCAGTAAAGTATAATTTTTAATTGCAACTTTTTGTGGTGAACTCATTTTTTTCTATATTTTCTTTTTTATTAATAAAATTATTGCTAAATTTGCATTGTCTTACCTGCGTCAGGCTTATCTAAATGGACGAGCGGCTGGGATGGGACACTAAATAATCAAAAGCGTCATCGATGCTTTGTTCTGTGGCTCTCTGAAACCTAGGAAATTTCAAGTGATAGTCGAGAACATTGTCAGAAGTGAATGCTACGGGTATGCATTTATTGTATCCCGGGGTGTGCAAGAGAGGATATATATCCTCAAAAGCACACTTTTCCGGAGGTATATGTTACATACGGCGTAGGCTGACACTCTGCACGTTCACTATCACGGGTTTTCCTAGGACCTCAGAGGCGAGCGAGTAGAGATGTGAGCCTACGTTTTTGTTGTTTAGGCTAAAAACTAATAATTATTTTACCCTTATTAGGTTTCTAGGGACAATGCAACAAATGTTATGCGCATAAAAATTATTTTCTTTCTTCTATTATATATGTTATGTATGACTGTTGAAAGTCAATCTCTTAGCAATGACCATTTCCAAACAATACAACCAACGCGAATAAAGTTTAAGAAGCGAAGTCGCCTAATCTCAAGAATAATGAATGATTTTGATAAGTCTGAGACATATGGATACAGATGCCTTTTAACATTCTTCTTCACCAACAACGATTACAATCAAAAAACCATAGATCCTTATTGTTTTTGTCTCAAAGATGAGGCAGGCAACGTGTACGATGAATTAGATACAGAATCAGAAGATTATAGAATAGATCTCTTAACTGGACCACGTTCAGTTTCGCCCTATATACGTCAAAAAATAAAATTAACCTTTATTGTGCCCGACAACAAACGTAAGTACATCTTAATCTTCAAGGGATATAAATAATATTTGCCAAACGCATCAATAGGGCCAATGCGATGGCATGAGGATACTATGGCTCTATAACTTAAAAATCATCGAAAATGAAAAAGTTTTTCATTCTTGCGGTAGTAGCAGCTTCTTTGTCATCATGCTCTATCGTTCAAAACACTGCTAGCGTGGCAGAAGTAGACAACAAGATTTTGGCTGGTGCTGTTGCTGATTTGGAAGTTGCCCCCCAAAAAATTACTTACACTTACAAGACAAAGTCTTCTGTACGTAAAGCTGGTTTCAAGAACTGCGTAAGAACTGCCATTCGTGAGGCACTTGAGAAGAATGGAGGTGCCGATATTCTTGTACAAGAAGAGGTTACTGCAGTCACTCGAATTGGACTTTTTGGTCCTAAGCTCAAAACAGTTACGGTAACAGGCTATCCTGCAAAGTACAAAAACATCAGGACTATTCCTCAGTCTTCACTTATCAAGGGCCTCGAATCTGGTAACAATTAATCAATCATTTGATTATTCTATTGAAAATCTCATGGTGTAAAACACCTTAATGAAGAATTACAGCGGCCATCACCTCTTTTGTAAGGAGAGAATGACCGCTGTAACCATTCCGAGTTTCGCACGTTTATGTGTTGTTATGCACATATATAACCGCTAAATCTGCAGAAAAATAGAGCGCATCTATTATAAAAATAATTTTGATCACTTACTTACCAAGCTTTTAGATAATAAAACACAGAGACACAAAGGCGCAGAGATTTTATGTTTTTTTAGAGAAGCAAAAAGAAAACTCTGTGCCTCCTTGCCTCTGTGTTTAAAATAAAAAAGGGATAAGTATCATGTTTATGCATCGTAAGTATCATCTCTATGTATCATAAGTATTATGTCTATGTATCGTAAGTATCATGTCTGCGCTTTCTTCACGGTTCGCTTTATGTGCACTCACGGTGCGCTCACAAAACTGTGAAGAACTGTGAGTGCACTGTGAGTAAACCTAAAGCGAAGGTAGAAGGATGCTTGAAGAAACACCCGAGCACGGTTAAGGTGTGGGCAGTGGAATCCTTAGTTTGTATAAGATTTTCTGCTTTCCGTAGTTCACCCGATATATACCCGATGTATTCCCGATATTAACCCGTTACATTCCCGTAGGTTCTTGTTCCGATGAAAACAAGCAGTTTGGCGTGAATCTACCTTTTTTGTGTAAATAACTTTCTGATAAGAAAATATACAGGAACAGTTAGTATAATCAATTCAAGACAATAACCTTTGCACTCTGATTGTCCATGTCAGGCATGGTCATGCCAATAGGTGCACCAATATATGTGGGGTCACATATCAGATACTTTATGCCATCTATTCTGATGAAATCCCCTTTGATTTCCTCCCCCATGGCAATAGCGGTTGCCAAATGCCCTGGGTAATATACCAATGCACATTTGAGCCCGAGCAAGTCTCTCACCATACGAGTCAGCAATATGCTACGATCTTCACAGTCGCAATACGGATAGTAGAGCGACTCCTCTGCAAAGAATGCCCTGTCATGTCCCCATACCTTGTCATCATATTCGTATTCAAAGCCCGTCTGTACCCAGTTGAGCAGGAGGTTGACAATCTCAGGCTGGCTCTTGCCTGCGATGGCATTTTGCAACTGTGGGTATAGTTCTTCCTTAATGTTAGATGCCATGGGTGTATTGGCATATAAGGCCCAACGAGTCATGTTGTCTTCGCCCAATATTGACGTAGGATAGGTGGAGTAAAACTGCATCAAGTTCTGATTGACGTGAAAAGATGCCGAGACATCCCGGTAACGCTTCGACCTGACAGTACGTTGGCTTCCGTATGCCTCTGCAAACTCCTGCTCCTTGAAGAGTTGAAGCGACAGAGGTTGTTCTTCTGGGAATGCGGCTCCACATATTTGCACACCTCCGTTTATGGTTTCCCCTTCATGTAGGAAAGGATAAAACGGCTCATCTTCAATCGTGTAATAAGGCATATTGAAAATCTTGTGCTGCGAGCCCACCAGCAGATGTAGCTTGTTGCCTTCTTCCAAAGCCAGTCGCATCTGGTAGCCTGTCTGGCAGTATATCCATGCCATGAAGAATGTGGCTGCATTGCCTCTGCCCAGATAGGTTTCACTCAGTTCGCGTATCATCTGCAGATACGCCCAGTCGCATAAACTATGGCGAATGCGTAGCTCCAGGCAGTCGCGCAACAGGTTGTCATAGTCGTCATCCGATAGTCTTTCCCATGTGACCATGATTTTTTCAGGCGATGCGCCATTATCCAAAGCCACCAATTCGCCAACTTTATCCTTTGGCATGCGCACCTTGCCCTCTGTGCCAAAGAAAGTGAAGGTAAAATACGCCTCATCCTCTTTCTGCTTTTCATAGATGGGTGCTATGGGCAAAGGCTGTGGTGTTGGTTCTTCCTGCACGGGTGACACAATGCTGTCAATGGGTATGGGCTTCGACTCTATCGGCTTGTCCTCATCCTCCTTGGGCATTACCACAGGCGGCACCGTTTCATCCTTTGGCAATGGGATGACTGGTCCCATCTCATACGACCGCCATGCCTTCATCAGAAACTTTGCATACTCTGCATTGCATTTCCTTCTGAAATCCGCATACTCCCTTTTTGCTTGTTCCTTGAACTGCCGATAACGCTCAATGGCATTGTTCTGGGCATGCGTTTCCACACCCAGCACAATACACACAACAGCACACATAAAGCCTCTTCTCATAAGCATCTACAAACAGATTTACACTTCACACTCCCCCTGGCTATCCCCGTCCCATCTTTTCAAGATGGCCTTTTTATCTTAGTTTCAAGTTCTTCCAGTCATCCATACCAGACGACACACTTACGGTGGGGGTCTGTGATTTTTTGTTCAGCACTATGGATTTTTGTGACACGTTTGTGGTGATGTAGCTTGACAGTTCACCCAGTGTGCAACTACCTTCGGTTTCCTGCAACTTCTTCAGCAGGTAGTAGGTAAACATACCATGTCCTTCGTCCTTGTTGGGATAGGCTGTCTCGTCGCCTTGCGCAGCCGAGAATACCACCATCTTGCCTTGTGGTGTACTTGCCTTTGCCTTGATGGCCACACCGCATGCCGATGCCAGCATACCTGCCTCGCGCTTGCTGCCGCTAAAGCACGCATCGAGGAACACCGTAACGCACTGTGCCGGTAGTGCACCAAGCGTAGCATACAGCTCGTCGAGCTTGTAGCCTGAGTTCACGTTGTTGGCTATGCCATCCACAGGCAGCAGGTACGATGATTTGGTGCTTTCGTCTGGGATGCCATGCCCAGCATAATACACTATGATCTTGGCATTACCTCCGTATGCCTTCGATACCTCTTGCAGCCATTCCACCTCCGAACGTATGTTGTTGAGTGTGGCGTCGCCCACCAAGTGCACATTCGATTCTGGCATACCTAATGTCTGCTTGCAGTATTGTGCAAATACATTCCCATCATTACGTGCAAAAGGCACAGATGCCACTGTCTGATAGTTTTCGTTGGCTATGATTACGGCAAACGTACGCTCATTCTTTACCCGTACCGTGGGTATGTTCTTATCTACATCGCTGCTTATGCGGGCAATCTGTATTTCCTCTTGCTTTTGCTCTATCTCTGCCACCGATATCTTGGCAGAAGCTAAAGTCTGGTTCAGCTGTAGGTTGATGGTGCGGTTTTCTGCATACTTGCCATGCTTCTCACGGATGTTTACCTGAATGGGAATAGTGCTTGAAGCGTAGTTGTTATTTACAATAAGCTGGTATTCAAGTGATTGTGCTTCGCCTGCCTTCAGTGTGTTGTAGCTCCTTATTTGTTCCCCTTCCAACGTGAATACATTCTCTGGGAATTTCACGCTCACTTGCACGTCATCTGCCACTCCATGCTGGGTGTTCTGCAATACTAGCTGCAAGTCAAAGGCTTCCTTCTTCTTCAGCGTACTGCCACTGGCACCCGTCACGGCATAATCTACAATCTTCAGCATGGGCGACACGAATGCCTTGGTATTGATGGTCATCTGTATCTCATCCGTACCGAATCCGTTGGGTTCCTCAACTTGGAATACGGCATTCACCTGTCCATCCTGTGTATTCATACCTGCCGTAATAGGAATTTTTACTTCCTGTATCGCTCCGACAGCTATCTTTGGGAGCGATATGTCACGATATGTGATGCCAGAAGTGTTGCCTGTCATCTTCAGGCGGGCATTGCAACCTAAACCATCGCCTTTTCCGTCGTTTCTTACTTTCATTGAGATGTAGCATGTCTCATTGGCGTCAATGGCATTGTTGCCAGAGGCATCCTCAAAGCGTACCGATCCTTCCACCATATTTATGATGGCAGGCTTTATCTCCTTTTGGATATTCAGCGATCCTACTTTTGAAATGCCTGAAGATTGTGCCATTGCCATAATGCTAGCAATGGCATGCAGATGATTAAAGATAGTTTTTTCATATTCTGTTCTCTATATGTTTACAAATAAATACTAAAATTTTGCGATTACCTTAGAAGATATTTTCTTTCTTCTGTGTAGGACATATTTTTATGAGGTTAGTCCATCATCTCTCCAGTTCTTTAACTCTATGTTTTATATGAGTTTAGAAATTTTTGAAGCACAAGTTATTACTCGGTGAGGACTAAGCGGAGGCCAAGGTCATCGTACCTATAACCAGGAGTGCCGTTGTTTCGACTTGCTGTGCGACATTTACTTGCATCGTGACCCCAGCAACCGCCACGGCGTATTCGGTTTGAACTACTTGAAGGACCTGTCGGATTAGTCTGGGCTGAATTATTGTAAATTCCCTCCCAATCCTGACACCATTCATAAACGTTGCCGCTCATGTCATAGATGCCTAGTTCATTGGGGATTTTTTTCGCAACAGGATGAGTTTTATTATCACTGTTATTGTAATACCATGCAACCTCATTCAAATTATTACTTCCACTATATTGAAACCCTTTGCTCTTGTTGCCTCCACGGGCAGCAAATTCCCACTCTGCTTCAGTTGGCAGACGGAAATGCTGCCCCGTAAGTGAATTCAGTTTTTTTATAAACACTTGACAGTCACTATAGGAAATACTTTCTACAGGAAGATTGGCACCTTTGAAATATGATGTGTTTTTATCCATAACAGCCTCCCATAACTGCTGAGTTACCTCTGTTTCACCTATATAGTAGCTGCTAAGGGTGACGCGATGGGTTGGCTTTTCGTCACTATCAGGGTTTTGCTGTTCAGAAGTAGCTCCCATGGTGAATGTCCCTCCGTCAACTCGAATCATATTGAATGTTACACCCTTTACGGTAATGCTTCGCTTACCTGCTATACTGTGCTTACTAGCTTCTGCCATTACACGAAAGCAAATGTTCTCGCCCACAAGCTTGTCATACTCTGACAACACGTCCCACACGATGACATTTTTGCCTGGAGCAACCCCTTTCCCCACATCACCAGTTATCTTTTTCAGAGGTCTTGAGAATGTCTTACCTCCATCAGTACTTACAGACACGTTGATGTCTGCTATTTTATCAAGTTGATAACTTATCTTTACGTTCTTTCCTTCCTGGACAAACGTCACATTCGTGACATTTTGTGCAGAAAGAGGGAGTAAACCCGCAACGAGAAAAATGATTAGGATGAAATGTTTTGTTCTCATACGAAAAAATTGTATAGCAAACTGGTATTTCTTGTTCATCTAAGTAATCGTTAAAAAATAACTTCCTAAAGTTTACACCATAGAAATATGACTATGAGAGGTTGCGATTCTCTCGTTAGTTTGACGCAATTTGTTAGTTCTATTCTTGTTCATTTATAT
>JAZLKL010000075.1:0-11193 GCA_045597585.1 Bacteroidaceae bacterium
GAGATGCTTTTGCTTCATGAAGAGGGCGCGATGCGGGCATCGTAACCGATGAATGAAACAAAAACAGCCAAAAAGATGAGTTGTTACCATAAAAAGCTCACATCACAAATCGTACCAAGTTAATTTTTTATCATCACTTAAAGTAGTTTTGTGAAAAGGTAAAATTCTGAAAGACGAATAATTACGGTAATAAAAACTGATAAAATAAATACTTATGAAACAAAAGTTACTCAAAACATGGCTCATGCTCGTGTGTCTGCTCGTGGGAGTGGGTACTGCGTGGGCAGTAAGCACCATTGAGGTTAATACCACAAATTCGGATGTTACTGGCAACAAGAGCCATAAGGTCTCTGGAACTTCATCGGGTTTTCGTCCTGCCAATGAGATTTTCTACGAATCTTTTGATACCAACAAGGGTACTGGCGGTAATGACGACCAATGGAGTGGAAGCATTGCCTCTAGCACTATTTCGCAAGACAATGAAGGATGGGTTTTTGTAAAGGGAAATGGTGCTAATCAATGTGCCAAGTTTGGAACTGGTTCGGCTTTAGGTAGCGCAACGACCCCAGCTTTAGGTCAGGCTTGTAATGCCACCCTTACTTTTAAGGCTGGTGCATGGAATGGTAACTCAGAAAGCACCACTCTTAAACTTTCTGTCGAAGGTGGTGGTTCAGTTAGTCCTGCCACTGTGACATTGACCAAGGGTGCATGGAATACGTTCACTGCCACCCTGACTGGTCTTACTGCCTCTTCCAAGATTAAGTTCGAAGGAGATAAAGCTTCCAGTAGCCGCTTCTTCCTCGACGAGGTTTCTGTAGTCATGACAGGCGAAGCCACTTCAGAGAAGACGCTCTCCTCTATCGCTGTCAAGACAGCACCCTCCAAGGTTAATTATGAAGAGGGAGATAAGTTCAATCCTGCGGGACTTGTGATTACCGCAACCTATAGCGATAACAACACCGAAGAAATAGCTTATGCAAGCAAAGGGTCAGAGTTCACCTTTACTCCTTCTCTTACAACTGCACTCACCAGTGCCCATACATCTGTTACTATTTCCTATGGCGGTAAGACCACCACACAGGCCATCAGCGTACAGGCATTCTCTATTGCCAATACCCAGGAAACTGCCTATACCGTTGCCGAGGCTATTGCCAAGATTGACGCAGGCAAAGGTCTTGGCACCGCTGTCTATGTGAAGGGTATTGTCAGCAGCATCGTTACTGCCTTCAATGCAAGTTACGGCAATATCTCTGTAAACATCTCTGCGGATGGTGAAACCACAGGTGCGCAGTTCCAGTTGTACCGCAATTTCAAGGGTGCAGATAAGGCTAAGTGGACATCAGCCACCGAGGCTCCTGAAGTCGGCGATGAGGTAATTGCATACGGTACGCTTATCAAGTATAATTCCACCTATGAGATGGCAGAAGGTAACTACCTCGTCTCAATTGTTAAGAACACGCCTGTTGTTCCTGACGTAACCCTTACCTCTATCACCGTCAGCGGTACTCCTACCCAAAAAGATTATAATGCAGGTGATGCTTTCAATCCTGCAGGTCTTGTTGTGACGGGTACTTATTCTGACAATACCGAAAAGACTATCACCGAAGGCATCACTTGGACTGTCGATCCTAAGACTCTCTCACTTGGAACGACCTCTGTAAGTGTAGTAGCTGCTGTGGGTGAACTGAAAAGCAACACGTTCACCGTCGAAGGATTGACCGTAACGGAGAGCCTTTACACGACTGCAACTATCAATTCTTTCTCTGCCACTTCAGGCAATATCAATGCAGACATTGCCTACCAGGCGTACAAGGGAACTGGTACTGCTGATCCTATAATTAGCAACAATGTCTTACGTCTTTATCAGAATGGTGGCTATGTGACCATCACAGCTGCAACCGGTTTGAAGATTGCTTCTGTGAAAATCACCACG
Organism: Bacteroidaceae bacterium; assembly: GCA_045597585.1. Taxonomy (GTDB): domain Bacteria; phylum Bacteroidota; class Bacteroidia; order Bacteroidales; family Bacteroidaceae; genus Physcousia. The sequence goes on from JAZLKL010000075.1 coordinate 1,934, forward strand.
GGTAGCACCTATCCTTCTACCATTATTGGCTATTGTGTGGATGACGAAGACGCCCCCCTTATAGGTGAGGAAGTGGCAAAGGAAACATCTTATACTATTAGTGGCCTCAACAATCGCTCGGTTTCTATCTACTGCCTGGGTACTGACAAGAACTCACGTCTTGATATCAAATCTATTGAGGTGAAATATATAGGAAACGCAGTAACCGAACTGAAGAGCATTGCCCTTTCCGGCAATTATCCTACTGAGTTCACACAAGGTGATAGTTTCAGCAGCGAAGGTTTGGTTGTGACTGCAACCTATACGGACGAGACTACAAAGGATGTCACAAACAAGGTCGATATTTCTGGCTATAATATGGATTTGGCAGGTAGTCAAGAGGTTACTGTTAAATATTCAGAAGATGGTATTGTTAAAACCGCAACCTACACCATTACCGTGGCTCGTAAGATGTTTGCTATAGAAGATGGCTATGAGGCAGTTGACTTTACCAAGTTAGCGCCTTACAATACTCTGCTTACTAATCAATCAGTTAATGTGGCAGACTATGATGGTATGTCATTCTCTATGACATTTGCAAAACCCCAGTCGTCGTCAAATCCTACAAAGTATTATCAGAGTGGTAATGCAGTCCGTGCATACAAGGGTAACACCATTACCATCACTGCTATAGAACCCATCTATAATGTTGATATTGCTTGGGTAGCTGGTTATGTGGATGATGCTGTAACCATCACGGGCCTCGGTACCAAGACCGCTGTGATTACCTTCAGCAAGACTTGCCGTTTCACGGAAATCACGGTTTACTATCAGCAGTACACACGCTCGCTGGCCAACGAATGGGGCACTATCTGCTTGCCTTACAACTTTAAAGCAGACGAGAATGTAGAGTTCTACGATATCTTGAGTGCTCAGTTTGACAGCAATGGAAATCCTGTGTCAATGGCATTGAAGTTGGTTGCTTCGCAAGAACTTGAGCAAGGCCATCCTTATATCTTCTGTGCTGATGATGTCACAAAGGGCCTTACCTGTGTTCGCTCTGGTAAGACGCTGGCAACAGAGCCCGCTACCGTCAACGGTATGACCGGCTCGTTTGTTAAGCATGCTATCGAGGCTGGCATGTATCTGCTCTCTGGCAATAAGTTCGTGAAGTGTGCTGCTGGTAGCAACGTAGGTGAAAACCGTGCTTACATTGACATGAAGGCTGTTCCTACTTCATCAAGCGTGAAGGCTGATGTAATCTTCCATCTCAATGGTGAGATTACCGATGGCATCTTCGCTGTAGAGAACCACGAGAGTCGCACACAGTACGTTGACCTCAGCGGTCGTCGTGTGACGAATCCCATCAAGGGACTCTATATCGTGAATGGCAAGAAGGTGATGGTTAAGTAAATGTTTAAAGAAATACGGAAAATGAAAAAAGTATATATTGTTCCTTGCGCGATTAAGTACGATCTGATGACTCCCAAGATGTTTGCTATCAGCAAGACTTCTGGGGGCGCCACAGTAAACCCTGATGATTTTGACAATGAGGGTGACAAGGTGATTGATGGTGGTGATGTGAAAGAAGGATTATGGGATGTAGAGTGGTAAGAAAAACAGAGGCGAAAGCCTCTGTTTTTTTTGGGGCTTGTGGAAATAGTGTGAAACCGAAGAAAACGACTTTACCAGACAAACAAGCGCAAAAAAAGTTTTAGCCAAAAATGTTCCAAAAATGCCCTTGTCTATACATTCGACTGATATGCTGTGCTTTATGAAACCTTTTTTTCTTGCAAAAGTTCCCTGAAAAATGCCCCTGAGGCGTTTTTTGTCATTCCTCGATGTGTAGAATCTTACGTACAAGGGGCATGACGACCCTTTTCAGGATGGCATCGTTGAGGAAATGCTCTCCTTCGAAAAGCTGGAAGTGGTCGGTGCCATAATGCTTCTTGAAGTCGGGTTGGCAGTTGACATTCTTGTCCTGCGTGCCAAAGAGGCCCCATACGAGGTCCTTCTCGGTCTTGGCAGCCTTGAACAGGCCTTTCTCCAGTTCCTTGAACTCTGCAATCATCTGCTTGTCCACCATGAAGTCCTTGGCTCCATCCTGTCGCTTGTTGCGGAATGCCTGACGCTTGCCCAGTCCGCGGAAGGTGAGTAGGCGTGCCATGCAGAAGGATGGGTTGACCAGGATGCGTGGAATGCCGTGCAGCAGTTCGGCATAGAGGGCACCCATAGAGGTGGCAACGATGAGGTCGGGCTGCTCGTCGGCTACGAGTTTCTGCAGGAAAGGCAGGGCTTGCGCAGGACTGACGGGGACGTCGGGTGCTATGACGGGGATGCCGTGCTCGTAGAGCGTGTTGCGAAGGTGAGTGGCTGTGCCACTACTGCCGGCAGATGCGTAACCGTGTATGTAGAGTACTTTCATATTCTGGATGGTTTTGTGTGCAGTTATTACATTATGGCGCAAAGATAGATAATTTTCACTAAGTTTACAAACTTTCCTCTGGAAAAGTAGTTCCCCTAACCCCTGAGAGGGAATAAGAGTGATGCTGAAATATCAAATTGTTATATGAAAATGATTTCAGTAATGTCTCACAAGCAAGAACTCAAAAAAATCAAGGGTGTGTGTTCTATGAAATTGTTTTTGAATGCGAAGACGTGAATACGCAAAGTTTTTTTATGAAAATATTTGCAAAACGGATAAAAGTTTTGTATCTTTGCAGGAGGGAAAACGAAGCTGTTTTCCTTCATTTTTCCTACAGCCAGCACCCTTTCTGCGCACAATTTGCTTACGTCTGGCTTACGTCAAAACACGTAAGCCAGACGTAAGCAAAGCGTGTTATGACCGAGTGCAACCCGAAGGATGACAAAAGAAACAGCGTATAAGAAGTTAAAGAAGTTTACAAACGATGCGAATGGTATTTGTTGAGCCAAGAATTACAACACAGACAAAAAGTTAATGCTTTGTGCGAAATCGTTATTAGTTCATAATGCATAATGCACAGTTGATTGACGCGAAATCGTTATTTAACACTTCATTCAGCATCCCCAAAATGCATTTTGCACGCAAAATCTTATTTATCGGCAATGCTGGTGATGCACTATTGCGGATTTTTATTATCTTTGTAAATGAAACACGAAGCAACAGGCATAAGCCCGTTGCTCGTGCCGGCTAAGCACCAAGAAAGAACTGATTTCCTTCAAACATGTGAACTGAATGAAGCGTGAAGATGCTATAAATGCAGGTGTGGTGGTGCATGAGATAAAGCACTCAATGAAGAGACGCACCCCATGGCACGACTACAGCCGCAGGGGAACGTACATGCTGACCCTTGTAGTGAATGGACGTGCGGCTTTGCTTGGAACGCTGAAAGGCCACCTGGCAGGAGAAACGGCTCCTTACGTGGAGTGCTCGGAACTCGGAGCGGTGATAAAGAATGACGAGATAAGGAAGATTCACTATTACTACCCTCAGGTGGAAGTGTGGAAGATATGCATTATGCCCGACCACCTTCACATGATTGTAAGGGTGAAAGAGGACATGGGCGAAGGAAAGCACCTGGGGTATGTCATTCGTGGCTTTAAGGCTGGCTGCACAAAGGCGTGGTGGAAACTGGCTGGCGCACCAGCAACCCCAATGACTGGCGTAAAAACGCCAGGAACGGTGGCAACGCTAGGAACGATGGCAATGCCAGGAACGATGACCACAACGGCAGGAACGATGGCAACGGCAGGAACGGTGGCGGCGGCAGGAACGGTGGCAACGGCAGGAACGGTGGCAATGCCAGGAACGATGGCGGCGGCAGGAACTGTGGCGGCGAGCGGAGCTACTGTTCCAGAGGTTTTAACCTCTGCAAAGAGGCAGCCCCTCTTCGAGGAAGGCTATTGCGACAAGATTCTTATGCACGAAAGGCAGCTGGAAAACTGGAAGCACTACCTTGACGACAACCCTCGCCGGCTGCTTGTGAAGAGGCAAAACCCGGGGCTTTTTACCGTGCTCTGCGGCATGGAGGTGGTAGGCGAGCCATGCCAGGGGGTGGGTAACAGGTTCCTGCTTGACATCCCCGACAAGATGGCGGTGATAGTGCATAGACGCTATACGGACGAAGAGAATGCCCGGCTGCGTGAGGAGTGGCTGGCATGTGGTGAGCGTGGTGGCGTGCTTGTAAGTGCTGCTATCTCGCCCAAAGAGAAGGAAGTGCTGCGCGAGGCCATGAATCGTGGTTACCGCATCATCCTGCTCAGGGAAAATGGTTTTCCAAAGCTTTACAAGCCTTCGGGTGAGACCTTTGATGCTTGCGCAGAAGGATTGCTCTTGCAGATAAGTCCGTGGGAGTTCCACATGGAAAAAAAAGTGATAACAAGGGCACAATGCCTTCACCTAAATGCGATGGCAGAGAGGATAGTTGACCATGAATAGGTGCGAGGCACAAACGCAAGCGGCTACACGTTTAAGAATGATTACGACTTTCTGTCCGATGGGGCTTATAACCGCATGGGATAGTAACGAACATTGTGCATAGTGTGGTCTTGGTTTTCGTTTATGATACATGAAGTTTTAAATATGGTACATTGTGGTTGATTATGTGTAATTTGTGGCGGATAGTTGCTTATGGTTTGAAAATAAATTTGTATATTTGCAAAATCAATCAATCAACCTTTTTATATCATTTTATCAAAAACTTAATTTTAATTACATGAAAAAAATTTTTCTAACTAGTTTGGCGGTATTGTTACTGTCGGTGGCTGGTTGGGCTATTGCAGATAATGCTGCAGGTCCTAAGCCAGACAAAGTAGAGGTTACCACAGTTGACCTTACGGAGAAATTGGCGAACCCCAATTTTAATGATGGTACCAATGGATGGACCATCAACACCGGTAAGATCGAGGTGAAGGCAGCCAGCACAGGCAATCCCGTCGTAACGGCTTATGGGTATCAGGTTAACATCAGCCAGAAAGTTACCGGTTTGGAGCCCGGTAAGTACAGAGTGAAGGTGCAGGCTTGCTCACGCTACATGGACAAGGCTGCCGGTATCAAGGACTACGAGACCAGAAAGGCCAATGGTGAGGAGATTCCCAACGAGGCCTACCTCTTTGCCAATGGCGAGCAGAAGAAGGTGGTGAACATCTGGGACGAGACCTCAACCTACGACTTTGCCAAGGAGAGCGGTCAGGCTGCTTCTGACCTCACCATGAGCAATGGCGAGCAGATTCCCTACAACTCAACCAACTTTGCCAACGCCTTCAACGCTGGCATGTATGAGAACGAGTTGGATTGTACGGTAGGCGCTGATGGCGTGCTCACCCTCGGTATCAAGAACGAACTGACAGGCGACGGCTATCAGCCCTATGTAGGCTATGACAACTTCCGCCTCTATAAAATAAATGAGGTTGAAGAATACACCTCACAGTTGGCTAACCCCAACTTCAACGATGGTACCAACGGTTGGACTGTCAACACTGGTAAGATTGAGGTGAAGGCAGCCAGCACAGGCAATCCCGTGGTGACCGCTTACGGTTATCAGGTGGACATCTGCCAGAAGGTGACCGGTCTGAAGCCTGGTAAGTATGTGGTAAAGGTACAGGCTTGCTCACGCTATATGGACAAGGCAGCCGGTATCAAGGACTACGAGACCAGAAAGGCTAACGGTGAGGAGATTCCCAACGAGGCTTACGTCTATGCCAACGGTGAGCAGAAGAAGGTGGTGAACATCTGGGACGAGACCTCAACCTACGACTTTGCCAAGGAGAGCGGTCAGGCAGCTTCTGACCTTACCATGAGCAATGGCGAGCAGATTCCCTACAACTCAACCAACTTTGCCAATGCCTTCAACGCAGGTATGTATGAGAACGAGCTGGCATGTGTGGTAGGCAAGGACGGCGAGTTGACCGTAGGTATCAAGAATATGTTGACTGGCGACGGCTACCAGATCTATGTAGGCTATGACAACTTCCGCCTCTATCGTGTGGGTGACCTCGTAGAGGGCGACGAACCCGGTGACAATCCTGGTGACAATCCCGGCGTTGAACCTGGTGACGAACCAGAGGATGACATGATCGACGTGAGCGGTTTTGAAGAGCTGACCAACAAGTTGGTGAACCCCAACTTTGATGACAAGGATAACGGATGGACCGTCAACGAGGGTAAGATCGAAGTGAAGGCTGCCAGCACAGGCAACCCCGTGATTACCGCTTACAACTATCAGGTGAACATCAGTCAGACCGTGGAAGGTCTGCAGCCTGGTAAGTACGTTGTCACCGTACAGGCTTGCTCACGCCACATGGACAAGGAAGCCGGTATAAAGGACTATGAAAGCCATAAGGCAGAGGGTAAGGAAATCCAGAACGAGGCATACGTATTTGCCAATGGCGAGCAGAAGAAGGTGAAGAACATCTATGACGAGGGTGCTGACTATGACTTCGCAACCGAGAGTGGTCAGAACGTACAGGATTTGCGTCTGGCAAACGGCAAGCAGATTCCCTACAACTCAACCAACTTTGCCAATGCCTTCGGCAAGCTGAACATGTACCAGAACTACGTAATCTGCACCGTAGGTAAGAACGGTGTGCTGAATGTGGGTATCAAGAACGAGTTGAAGGCCAGTGGCGACATCGTTCCCTACCTGGCATACGACAACTTCCGTCTGTATCGCATGGGTGATGCAGAGGAGGAAGAGGGTCCTGCATTCGAACTCTATGACTTGATGGCCAAGGCTGGCGACTATGTGCCTGTGTGCATGCCCTATGAGGTGAAGTCGGCTTACTTCGGTCAGGTATATCAGATTGCCGAGATTCAGGACGGCAAGGCTGTGATTGTTCCCGTTGAGTCGGTGGCTACTGGTGTGCCTTGCGTAGTAAAGGCTACCGGTGAGAATAACATCAAGGAAGGTGATGTGACACTTTCGTACGCTACCCCCAAGGCTGGCGTGTCATTGTGGGACAACACCATGATGCAGGGTGACCTCAACAAGCTGACCTGGACTGCTACTGCAGTGGATGGCACCGAGATCAAGGTGGCCGACCTTACCTATGTGGAGGCTGACCTGGCTCACATGGACTTTACTTGTACCATTGAGAACAATGCCGCTGCTCGCTTCTGGGCTCAGAATCCCGAATATGCAGCCGAGACTCCCACCGTCATCTCTAAATACCTCAGTCTGCCTACCTACAACCGTACAGACCAGCCCAACCCCATCAGCATCCCTGTTGTGGTAAGTGAGGCTGCACAGACCGTACAGTACTGTCTGACCGAGGATATGATGGGTGCTGAGACCGTAACCGTTCCCGCTGGCAAGAGCGTGGCAGAGATCTACAACCTGCTGCCCGGCCTTACCTATTATTATAAGTCAGTTGATGGTAAGTCGGCTGGTAAGTTTACCGTAGGTGGTAAGCTTCGCATGATGATGATTGGCAAGAACGTAGTCAATATGCGTGACCTGGGTGGTAAGAAGACCGTTGACGGTCGCTACGTGAAGTACGGCAAGCTGTACCGTAACGCAGAGTTCAGAGGTAACACCTTCAACATCACCGACGATGAGCTTCAGGCATTGCTCGACCTGAACATCGGTGCAGAGCTTGACCTCCGCAACGAGGATGGTAACAAGCCTTGGCTGCCCAAGCCCGTGCGTGGTGAGAACTTCTACTGGGCACAGGGTAAGAACTACATCGCAAACGGTCCTGGCAAGATGTATGACAAGGTGGCCATTCCTCACCTCAAGGCTGAGTTTGAACTTATCGTCAACAACCTCAAGTTGGGTCATGCCGTTGACTTCCACTGCCGTATTGGTGCTGACCGTACCGGTTTCCTCGCCTTCCTGCTCGAGGGTCTGCTCGGCGTGAGCGAGGCAGACATCCTGCTCGACTACGAGACCACCTCGTTCTCTGAGGCAGGTCTGCGTACCAAGGCCGACGGTGACGGTGACGCTGCTGCAAGCTCATACGAGAAGGTTATTCCCGCTGAGTTCCGTAGCAAGATTCCCGAGGGTGGTACCCTCCGCGATGTGTTCGAGGCATACTTCATCAATACCCTCGGCGTAGATAAGGCTCTCATCGACGAGTATCGCGAGATCATGCTCGGTGACAGTCCTCTGCCCGACATGAACGATGGCCAGCTGGCAGCTTGCGTTGGGATTCTTAACAATGAGGTGAAGAATGCAGAGCTGTATGTGTTTGGTGAGGAGTACGGTCAGTACGCTCTTGCAGACCAGGCATCGGTAGAGAAGTATAAGAGTGCCGTAGAGTCAGCCTCTGCTTTGCTCGGCAAGAGTGAAGGCGTAGAGCTGAATGCTGTGAAGGACTGCCTGAAGAGCCTTTCTGAGGTTCGCGATGCTATGCTGGCAGCTAATCCTTTGAACATGCCTAAGGCCGGTGACAAGTTCAACATCAAGAGCAATTCATACAGCAAGTTTGTTGTACCCTCTGGCAAGAACAACTGGTCTATGTACAACTTCAGTGCAACCAAGAACGTATTCACCTTCGATGGCACGAACCTTGTAAACGACAAGACAGGCTTCGTATTCACCTTCGATGCAGAGAGTGGTCTGGCTACCGGTGCAGAGGCTGAAGAAGGTGTAGTTACCGCTACCCTCGTGCCCTCACAGGCCTTTACTCCTGGCTGCTACAACATCAAGATTGGCAACTACACCTTGATGACATGCAGCAAGGTTGATGCAAGCCTCACGGTTTCGGATATGCCTAACAGCGATGCTGATGTCATCCTTGTGAAGGTTTCCAGCGGTAACGATGGCGTGCAGGATGTAGAAATGTCGGCTGAGTCGGTTGAGGGCTACAACCTCGCAGGTCAGAAGGTCGGCGCTGGTTACAAGGGTATCGTTGTAAGCAAGGGCCGCAAGACGATTGTGAAGTAATCGAAAAAGAAAGAAATGTTCAGTATGGCATTCCTGTTCTGAGAAACATGGGAATGACCACAAATCTATAGGAAAAGGGGCTTTATGGGCCCCTTTTTCTTGTTTGATGTGTCAAAAAACGTCAAAAATGTATAAATTATTTCATAAATTATTCCGTAGATAAAGAAAAATAAGTAATTTTGCAGCCGTAAATCGGATTATGTACATTTGTAGATAACTAAAACTTTTGAAATACATGAAAAAACTGGGGCTTTTTAGCGGTAAAGGTAGTGCGGTTTGCCGTGTCGTCCTGTCAGCATGTGTGATGTTCGCATCAGCCGGAACATCGCGTGCACAGCTTGTCATCAATGAAATCATGCAGTCGAATGTGAACTGCCTCTTTCAGGATAACCAAAAAAGACGGATCGTAGCCAT
>JAZLKL010000076.1:0-28594 GCA_045597585.1 Bacteroidaceae bacterium
GTGATGGTAAACTTAACGCAAAGGACTCAGAGGGTTGGTGTGATGATTGGTTGAGAGGAAATGCTTTGCGACCTTAAAATCTTTGCGTAGAGATGCAGCTTTCTGAAGGAAAGCGTTTAAGGTTGCGGTGTGCGCTATGAGCTTGCTTATAAAAGCGCAACATGGCAAGCCTAAACAGAGCCAAAGGCTCAGCATCTCCTTTGCGTGAAAATTATACAATGAGTAAGCTGTCAAGTTAAAGATTAAACATAATGAAAATAAGCATAGTAACAGCCGCATGGAATAGTGGGAAGACCATTGCTGATACATTTGAGTCGGTGATGAAACAAACCTATAAGGATGTGGAACATGTGGTGGCTGATGGCGGCTCGAAAGATAATACGGTGGATGTAATTAAGTCGTTTGCTGCAAAGTATGCTGACTGTGGTAAAGCATTGGTGTGGCACTCGGAACGTGATAAAGGTATTTATGACGCTATGAATAAGGGCATAAGTAATGCCTCGGGCGATGTCATAGGTATTCTTAACTCGGATGACTTTTTTACAAGCAACGAAGTGCTGGAACGTGTTGCAAAGACTTTTGAGGAGAATCCGCAGGTGGAGGCTATTTATGGCGATATTCACTTCGTAAAGGAGGAAAACTTGAAAAAGTGTACACGTTATTTCTCGTCACGTTACTTCAGACCTTGGATGCTGAGATTTGGATTCATGCCTGCTCACCCAAGCTTCTACTGCCGAAAAGAAGTGTATGAGAAATACGGACTCTATGACCTGGAATACAGAACGTCATCGGACTTTGAAATGATGGTCAGATTGTTCAAAAAGTATAGAATAAAAACAAAATATCTGAATCTTGACTTTGTGACGATGCGTGCTGGTGGTGAATCGACTGCAGGATTGGCGAGTAAACGAAAAGTTAATCAGGATATTGCACGCTCGTTGAAGAAACATAACATATACTCCAACCAGTTCTTCCAGAGTCTTCGATATGTGTGGAGAATAGGTGAACTGGCTTATACAAAGATGTTTAAGAGCTGAAAGCATAGCGATAATAAAAGCAACCGACAGAAACTATGATTAGAGTGTTGATTACTGGTGCTGGTAGTTATGTGGGTACCAGCGTGGAGAAATGGCTCACAAAGGATGGGGAGATGCTGGTGGACAGCGTTGACACCATGAACGACAAGTGGAAGGAGGCTGATTTCTCAAAATATGATGTGGTGTACCATGTGGCAGGTATTGCCCACGTGAATGCCGATCCCAAAATGGAGGCTCTGTACTATAAGGTGAATCGTGACCTCACTATTGAAGTAGCCAAGGCTGCCAAAGAGGCTGGCGTAAGACAATTCATCTTTATGAGTTCGATGATTGTGTTTCATGAGAGTCAATCGTTAAAGGGTGAAGTCATCACTAAGGATACCGCCCCCAAGCCTAATGGGTTTTATGGAGATTCGAAGCTGCAGGCAGAAATAGGGCTTCATGAATTGGAATGCCCTACATTTAAGGTGTGCATACTTCGTCCCCCTATGATTTATGGACCTAACTCCAAGGGTAATTTCCCACGATTGATTAAACTGGCTCAGAAAACTCCTGTGTTCCCAGCCTGGCATAATCAACGGAGCATGTGCTACATTGATAATCTGGCAGAGTTTGTGAAGCAAGCCATATTACATGAACTTGCAGGTACGTTCTATCCACAGAACAAGGAACTGAGTGACACGGTGGAGATTATTCGCTTCTTTGCTAAGCATGGTGGACATTCGATTTGGATAACAAAATTGTTTAATCCATGTGTGTGGGTGGGCTCAAAAATGGTACAGGCGTTGAACAAGATGTTTGCCACTTATTATTATGACCCGGAAATGAGTAAGATGCCTTTTGAGTATCAGTTGGTGAGTCTGGATGAATCTTTAAAGAAAATAGTAGAAACTCTTGCGTAGGCAGGATAAAATAATTGCACGATGAAAATTGATTTACTACTTTGGGGACACATTAAATTGTATTCATTCATTTTCGTGGTATTATTTGCCCTTGAACTGTTATACTTTTACATTGCAAACAAATTCAACATCATTGATAAACCCAACGAAAGAAGTTCGCACTCGTCGGTGGTGCTGCGAGGAGGTGGTATAATCTTTGCCCTTGCTTTGCTGGTGTGGGTGTTGATATTTGGTGTCTATTGGAACAACTGGCCAATCGTTATTGGGTATCTGCCTTTCCTGTCAGGACTATTTTTGGTGACTGTAGTCAGTTTCTGGGATGATATTCGTCCTTTACCTGATAAGGTGCGACTCTGCGCTCATATCATTGCCATGATATTGATGTTCTATAACTGGGGTGTGTTGCATTTCGAATTCTGGTACATATTATTGTTTGCCTTGATTGTAAGCGTGGGAATGATCAATGTGTATAACTTTATGGACGGCATCAATGGCATTACTGGAGGATATTCATTTGTAGTTCTTTGCTCGCTTGTGATACTGAACAGTCCTCGTTACTTCCATATTGACATCAATGGATATAATGAGTTTATGCGCTATTCGTACCTTGGTGCTGTTATTGTGGCTGTAGTTGTGTTCTGTCTGTTCAATTTCAGGTCGAAAGGAAAAGCCAAGTGTTTTGCTGGTGATGTGGGAAGCGTAAGCATTGCCTATATGATTCTGTTCCCAATTGGCAAACTATTGCAATGTACAGGTGACTTTACCTATATGGTAATCCTTGTGGTGTATGGCGTGGATGCTTGTCTGACAATAGTACATAGAATCATGTTGCATGAAAACTTGGGACAGGCGCATAGAAAACATGCTTATCAGATTATGGCTAATGAACTGAATATGGGACATGTAAAGGTGTCTTTCATATACATGGCTATGCAAGCTGTAATCTCTTTAGTGTTTATATTTATTATTCCTAATGATCATTTGTCTCATTGGATATACTTGATTAGTGTGCTTGCTATTCTCACATTAGCATACGTGTTGTTTATGAAGAAGTATTACCATCTGCATGAGGAATATTTGAGAAAACTTAAATAAAGGTATTATGATTCCACAATTAATAGATAATAGCCTGTTTGAGGATTTGTATGAACAGGCAAAGGTGAGTGAGCGTAAACGTATGTTTTTCGACTTGCGTAATAGTAATAACGATCAAAGTCAGCGTCTGTTGAATGCCTTGCTGCCAGGAACGCAAGTAGTTATACATAGACATGATAAGACTGCTGAGACGTTGGTATGCCTGGAAGGCCGTCTTGACGAGGTGTTCTACGAACAAGTAGAAGGTGAAAAACTGCCGACTGATGTTGACGTAAATGGAACTCTATATCGAGAGACGGCTCGTTTCTCCCTTTGTCCACGTGAAGGCAAGTATGGCATTCAGATTCCAATTGGGCAATGGCATTCCATTGAGGTGTTTGAACCCAGTGTCATCTTCGAAGCAAAAGATGGCGCTTATGGTGCTTGAACTGAAGATAAAGACATTGTACATAAAAAACGATGCCTGCTGAAGTTTACATCAGCGGGCATCGTTAGTCTTTATATCTCATCATGGCTTTACAAAAAGCCTGATTATAATTGTGGCAAACGGTTAACGTTTTAGTTGGCTGCGGTAAATTCGTCCAAGAAGCGCTTGTCGTTCTCAGAGAACATACGGAGATCCTTGACCTGATACTTGAGGTTTGTAATTCGCTCAATACCCATACCAAAGGCATAACCAGTATATTCCTTGCTGTCAATTCCGTTGGCCTCAAGTACGGCAGGGTCAACCATACCACAACCCAGAATCTCTACCCATCCTGTATGCTTGCAGAACGAACATCCCTTTCCACCACAAAGATGACAGCTGATGTCCATCTCTGCTGAAGGTTCTGTGAAGGGGAAATAAGAAGGACGAAGACGAATCTTGGTGTCGGTACCAAACATCTCCTGAGCAAATAGAAGAAGTACCTGCTTGAGGTCTGTGAATGAAACGTTCTTGTCAATGTAAAGACCTTCTACCTGATGGAAGAAGCAATGAGCACGTGCAGAAATAGCTTCATTGCGGTAAACACGACCAGGACAAATAACGCGGATAGGAGGCTGTTGCTTCTCCATTACACGTGCCTGCACAGAACTTGTGTGCGAGCGCAAGATGATGTCGGGATGTGATTCTACAAAGAATGTGTCTTGCATGTCACGAGCAGGATGATCGTCGGCAAAGTTCATACTTGAATAAACATGCCAGTCGTCTTCTACTTCGGGACCTTCTGCAAGTACAAAGCCTAGACGACTGAAAATATCGACAATCTCGTTCTTGACGATGGTCAAAGGATGACGGGTTCCTAAACGAATGGGGTAGGGGGTACGAGTAAGATCAAGTTCGTCTCCTGCCTGCTCGCTACTCTGCATGGCATCCTTGAGTTCTGTAATCTTGTCTTGTACTGTCTGCTTGAGCAGGTTGAGTTTCATTCCTACTTCCTTCTTCAGCTCACCAGGAACATTACGAAACTCTGCCATAAGGTCGTTGAGGATACCTTTCTTGCTAAGGTATTTGATGCGAAGGTTTTCTGCCTCTTCTGCAGATGCTGCTTTTAGTGCGGCAACTTCTTGCATCAGTTGTTCTATCTTCTGTATCATTCTATATTGTTTCTATATTTTATGCAAAGGTACGCATTATTTTCTTAATTTTCGCATGTAATGTCGAAATAATAATGTAATTTTGTGTTAGAATTTTGTATATGCAAGCAAGAAGGTGTTTTTTTATTCGATTTACGTTTATCAGCATGGTACTGTGCTGTGCAACGTTGTGTGGCATTACGTCGTGTAATGGCAAGCAATCTGCACAGCAGGAATGGGTGGATTCCGTCCTGGAAGAATGTGATTCTATCCCCGAAGATACGCTGGTTTATGAAATTGAAGAAGCTCCGTTAAGCGTGGGTGTGGATGAGAACTTCATGGATTTCTTTTATACGTTTACGCATAATAGGAATTTCATGCTTAGCCGCCTTCAACTGCCTCTGTCGGTCAAGAATGAGGAGGGTGAAGAGTTGCGAGTGTTACGCAAACTCTCGGATTTCGACAAAGAATTCCTGGCCTCTGCTAAAGACTACTATGTGCTTTTGTTGAGTGATATGTCTGAACTCGAAGCCGATTTGTCATCTACGTCACGTGAAGCCGAAGTTCATGTGATAGACCTTAATAATAATGTGTTCCGACTTTTTGGATGTGTACGCAAGGACGATGGATGGAAGGTTTCTTCAGAATCGGAATCACCTTTAAGTGAACATCCAAATAGTAGTTTCTGGAACTTCTATCATCATTTTGTGCAAGATTCCGTTTATCAAGTTGCTCATATCAGTCAGCCTCTTTCCATATCGTTACCTGATGAAGAGAGTGAGGGCGAATTGATTGAGGGCAATATTGATGCAGACCAATATGTGGTGTTTGCTCCGGAGTTGCCCACGTCGCATGTTCTGATGATCCATTTCAATGGCATAAAAAGAAATCCTAATCATGTGATATTCATAAAATGTGGCGTGTCGAGCAGTATGATGGACATCTTGACTTTTGAAAAAGAAGATGGAGAATGGAAGCTCGTTAAACTTGAAGAATAATGGCTTGAACCCAATGTATAAATGAACTATGACAATAGCAAAAGATAAATCTTTAAAATGTCTGAATACTTTTGGTATTGAGGCAAAAGCAAGCTGGTTTGCTGAATATTCTTCAGTAGAAGAGCTAAAGTCTATCTTAAAGCAATTCCAATTGGAGTATAATTCCAACGATAAGGATAACCTAAAAATACTGCATATTGGTGGAGGAAGCAATTTGTTGTTTCTTTCCGATTATGAAGGTCTTGTGTTGCATAGTGACATCAAGAGCGTTGAAGTTATAGAAGAATCGAGTTCCCACGTCTGTGTGCGTGTAGGTGGTGGTTTGACGTGGGACGATTGGGTTAAACTCTCGGTAGAACGTGGTTGGTATGGACTTGAAAACCTTACTGCAATCCCCGGAGAGGTAGGTGCTTCCGCTGTTCAGAATATTGGTGCGTATGGTGTTGAAGCAAAGGATTTCATCACAAGAGTTCATCTTCTTGACTTACGTTCCTTGGAATCTTTCAGCATGGAGAATGACGATTTGCATTATGACTATAGATACAGCATTTTAAAAAGCAAGGAACTGTGGGGTAAGTATGCTGTAACTCACGTTGATTTCATGCTGAGTAAGACGTTCACGCCAAATCTTGAATATGGTGCATTAAAAACTGCAGTTTCATCTTTAGGAGATGATCGTGAACTCTCTGCTTCTTTGCTTCGTCAGGTCATTCGTGAGATGCGTGATGGAAAATTGCCTGACCCTAAGGTTTTAGGTAATGCGGGTAGTTTCTTCATGAACCCGGTAGTAAATCGTTCTTTCTTCGAAAATCTACTTGAGAAATATCCTAAAATGCCTCATTATGTAATTGATGAGGAACATGTTAAGATTCCTGCAGGTTGGTTGATTGAGACAGCAGGATGGAAAGGTCGTCAGTTAGGCAAGGCTGGTGTGTATGAAAAACAAGCTTTGGTTTTAGTGAATTTAGGTGGTGCTACCGGACAGGATATTGTACGTTTGTGCAATACAGTAAAAGATGATGTGAAAAAGATGTTTGACATAGATATTCATCCAGAAGTTAACTTCATAAGCTGACAATCATGAAAATTACTCTGTTAGGAACTGGTACTTCATGTGGCGTGCCCCAGATAGGATGTCAATGCGAGGTGTGTAAAAGCGATGACTATCGAGACAAACGTCTTCGTTGCTCTGCTTTGTTTGAAACAGATACAACCACTTTACTATTGGATTGTGGCCCTGACTTTCGTGAACAAATGCTGCATATTGGGATGAATAAACCCATTGATGCTTGCCTGATTACGCATGAGCATTATGATCATGTGGGTGGTTTGGATGATTTACGCCCTTTCAGTTATCTTAAAAAGCTCACATTGTATGCTGATCCTTATGCTTCTAAGCATTTGCGTGAACGAATGCCTTATTGCTTGGTGAAAAATGTATATCCTGGTGTTCCTCAGTTAGAATTGAAGGAAACAAATCCTCACGATACATTCACAATAGGTGACATGAAGGTTACTGCACTTAATGTGATGCATGGCGAACTTCCCATCCTGGGGTATAGGATTAACGATGTGGGGTATATTACTGACATGACAACTATGCCTGAAGAAGAATTTGGCTTTCTGAAGGGTATCAAATTGTTGATTGTAAACGGCTTACGTTTTGAACCTCATCCTACACACCAAACAATAGATGATGCAATTGCTTTGAGTCGTAAGCTGAATTCTCCTGAAACCTATATCATACACATGTCGCATCATGTAGGTTTGCATGCTGAGGTTGAAAAGAAATTACCTCAAGGTGTACAATTGGCTTATGATTATGAGGTGCTGGAGGTGTAGCGCTTTCCTTGCATGGGTAGTTCAATTTAGAACTTTTTTAGCAAGATGCTTGGCGATATGCGTAGATAGATGCCAAATGAAAAACTAATGTCGCTAAGTTTTTCATTATGTAAGCAGCACTCTTTGCTGTTTACTGAGAAGAATTCTGCATCGGCTCCTAATGTGTATGACTTTGCAAAAGTGTATTGATAATCAATGCCAATGCGCAAATTGTTCAAGCCTTTATATTGATGATCGTATATGCCAATCAATGTGTCATCAGCAGTTATGGTTGTTCCTCCGTGCTTCAAAGAGATGGTACTGTAGAATGGATTTCCATACAAGCTGACAAATTGATTGACGGCACGCATGTAATCCATACTGAGTGTAAGATGATTAAACCATTTTGTGTTTAATCCTGCATGCCATGCAAGTCCTGATTCGAAAGGCCATAGTTTTCCACTTTGCTGATAGCACCCCAAGGCATTAAACTGAACATCCACCGAGTTGAAAATGCTTTCTGGATGGTATGAGTTAGTGTTGCCATTTGTTCTTGAAGGCTCCCACCTTGCACCCATACCAATAGATGCATTAGCAATTGTTTGTACGCCTCGGCTTGTTTTGTCTTGCTCTCCACCTCGATGCTGAATGACGAGTTGTATAGGCGTGTAAAGAGACAGGACTTGCGGTTTTCTCCAAAGCAACTTCGTGTTTGCTCCTACAGTAAATGCTTCTTGATGTGTATCTGTCTCAAAGATGTAACTCTGCCAGTTCATCCATAAATCCATATTTACGTGTGGACGATGCAATAATAGCTGAAATCCCATCTCGGGATCTGCGCTTATGTTTTGTTCGGGATTAAACAGGGGAGTGATAAGATTGTGGTTTCCTGCTCCATACAGGTTTCCGATGACTACGTCGAGATGTTTGAATGAAGCTTGCAACCTTATCCATGGCAATACATGAGCCCCACTTTGATACTGATTACCTTTCCATGTCCCGATATCATGGTAAACATAGCAAGGGTATTTGTTAGTTCCATTGAAAAAAAGCATCGAGGCACCTGCCTCGATGTTTATGTTTTGTAAAGGATTGAAAGCAAAATGTGGGTTTAATCTTACTCCTGGAAGTGAATATCCACTTTGTACTTCTGTCTCATACTCATTGTCTCTGAAGAATCCTATAGCATCGATGTCTAACCGTAGAGTTTTCTCGGGCAATGTATCTATGCTACTTTCTTCATGTAGAATGTCATTGAGCAATTGCGCGTGAGTTGTTGTAGGAAGTGCTATTCCAAGCATCAATGGAGTAGAAACCACCGGTAATAGATGGCGTAGCACTGGAAGTATCTTACTCCATGGGTTGGGAGTATGAATACTTATATGACGGAATCTTCTCATGTCTAAAGACGGGCTAATGTGTTAATTCTGAGTCTTCTTGGCACGCATGCCCTGCCATACAAGATAGAGTGCTACCAATACGCCAAGGCCAATCATTGCCCATTTCAGTGGTACACTATATTCTGCAATTTTCTGGTTCAGTTGCTCGTACGACACAATTGTTGCCAGATAGCAACCTATGCCTGCCAGGATGCCATTCCAAAGAGCAGAGCCAATGGCGGTAAAGGTGATGAACTTAAATATGTTCATGCGAGCCAAACCTGCGGGGATTGAGATAAGCTGACGGACAGCGGGTACAAGGCGACCGAAGAATGTGCCCATGGCACCATGCTTCTCAAAGTATTTCTCTGCCTTCTGCACTTTTTCCTCGCTGATAAGACACATGTGTCCGAATCGGCTGTTGGCAAACTTATAAACCAGGGGGCGCCCAATCCAAATGGATAAACCATAGTTGATGAGGGCACCGATGATGGCTCCAATAGTTCCCACAAGAACGATGAGATACACATTAAGGTCGCTTGTGGGACCTGTCATCGTCATCGTTGTTGCTGCAGCCGTGGCTGCTGTAAGATACGCTGCGGGTATTATCACAATCTCGCTCGGGAAGGGAATGAAACTGCTTTCAATAGCCATTAGCAGTATTATCACCCAGTATTGATTGAGATTCTCTAAGCACCAAGCAATGAAAGGTACACTTTCCATAAAAATCTAATTAAGAAGTTAAGAATTAGACTTGATATTGTTTGTTTTATAACCAGATACGGTTGATTCTCCAATCAGTTTTGTCTTACATCTGGCTGTTCTTAAATGTATTTTTTTCTGTATTGACGTTTGTCGCTTAACCTGTGGCGAATCCATGACAGAGTATCCCAGAAAGGTATCAAGTGAATGAACCATGCCGTAAAAGTGATGCTCATACGACTGTTCTCTAACTTCTTTGAAACAGAGCTTAATATAAGGCCTTGTTCAAAGAAATGTATTGTCCACAGCAACCAAGCTCCTCCTGCAATGAAGTATTGCTTGTTCCAAAGTGCTAAGGCAATGCTTGCAGTCATGGATAAAACCAGCAAGATGTGTAGCATTACGCTTGAGGCGTATCTGATTCGATAGGGGAACTTGTGCTTGAAGTGCAAACGCGTTTCCTGGAAGAATCGTTGATCTTGTCTCCAATGCTTATGCTGAGGCATTTGCTGTTCTATGATGGCCTCTGGATGCAGGCAAATGGCTGTATTGTGCTTTGTGCTGTTTTGGTTGACCATAATGTCGGTGGCTCCAACCAATAGGTTGCTGTGCGAGGCAAATCCTTGATGACTTAGGAATAATTCCTTGTTATACACAAGGTTGGTACCGTCACATCGGTAAGCACCATGTTTGTACGCAAAGTTGAGCGTAAGTACTTGTTGCCAAAAACGGAAGAAACGTTTACGACGCTCTGTGTAGCTTCTTGCCTTGTTGTATCTGGTGTAACCTATAGCCATCTTGGCAGAACGGTGTGAAGCAATAGATTCACCCATACGACGAAGCCATTGATGCGAAATCGGACAGCAGTCAGCTTGGGTGAATACAAGCCATTGTGCTGAGGCAGCTTTAACTCCCAGAGTCAATGCTAAGCGCTGAGGGCTGATGTCGCGACCGGTAGAGGGAGTGAACGTGTGATAAAGTCGTGTGTAATCCTCTTCCAACTTTTCCAGTAATTCCTTTGTCTGGTCAGTCGAATTCATGTCCACAACAATCACTTCAAATTCAGGGTAAATCTGATTTAGAATAAGTGGTAAGTTGTGTTTCAACTCCTCACATTGGTTGTGTGCTGTGATGATGACACTTAAACTGGGAAGCGGTTCGTCGGGTAGTGGAGCGGTTCTGCATCGTTCCATTTTGCTGCATATTCTTTTATACGCAAAGTTTCGTAGCATGGATGCTATCCACACTACGAAACATATTGAATACACGATATACTCTATATATTGCAACACTTCAAGTTGTCTTTCTTGGTTACGTAAACGGTTGTTGTATTACTCTGCTACAGTTCGCTATAGCCTTTGGGTAACTGTCGGCAATTGTATTGCGAAGCCATAATCTCACCATAGGCTCCAGCCGAACGCAGGGCGATAAGGTCACCACGCTTTACTGCGGGCATTTCGTAATCCTTGATGAATACGTCGCTTGATTCGCAGATAGGACCTACTACATCATACTTCTCTACAGGAGCTTCAGGACTTGTGATGTTCTGGATGCAATGGTATGCGTCATAGAGTGCAGGACGTATAAGGTCGGTCATACCAGCATCGACAATGGCAAACTGCTTGACGGAAGCTTTCTTTACAAACAACACCTTAGTGATTAAGCTACCACATTGACCCACTACTGCACGACCCAGCTCAAAATGCAACTGCTGACCCTCACGAAGTTGAAAGCCTTCCTTGTAGGTGTCAAAGTATGCCTTAAAGTTAGGGATGGGGTTGCCGTCGGGATCTTGATAGTCAATGCCTAAGCCGCCACCTACATTGATGTTGGGCACTACGATGCCGGCTTTGTCGAGTTGCTCCTGCAGTTCGTTGATGCGCTTGCACAATGCGGCGAAGTCATCCATTACCAGCAACTGGCTTCCGATGTGGAAATGCAAGCCTACAAACTCCACATTCTCCATCGACTGGGCAAGGCGAATCACCTTTTCCATATCTTCCATGGCGATGCCAAACTTGTTCTCTGCCAAACCTGTGGTGATATTGGCATGAGTGTGTGCACCTACGTTAGGATTGATGCGGAAAGATACGCGTGCGGTTACACCTTTCTCCTTTGCCATTTCGTTGATGACCTCCAGTTCGGGAATGCTCTCCACATTGAAGAAACCGATTCCTGCCTCAAGACCCAGTTCGATTTCCCAGTCGCTCTTACCCACACCAGCAAACACAATATCCTCTGCCTTGAAACCTGCATTCAGACATGCCTGAATCTCGCCACCGCTCACACAGTCGCAACCTAAGCCTGCCTCTGCAATGTGCTTCAACACCGTTGGGTTAGTACAAGCCTTCACAGCATAGTGCATGTGGTAGCCAGGAAGTAACTCCTTCTTGATGGCATCAAGTGTGGCATCAAGCAACGCGGTATCATAATAGTAAAAAGGTGTTCTAATGCCTTTGAATTTCTCTATAGGGAATCCCATTGTTTTGTGAATCTTTTATACCTTTATTATTATTGTTGTTGAAAATTGAAAGTAAGAATTAAGTTGTAATGCCCTGTTCTTCTGTATAACAAGTTTGTCATTTTAACATTGACCTTATTTTCCCTCGGGAGGTAGTGGCTACTTTTGGGGAATCACTAAGCATTACGTCTGTATCCTACACTTTCAATTTTCAACAGTTTCTTGTCTTTTTACTTGTTTGAGAATAAAGTGTCGCTCAACGCCTGGAGGGTAGCCTTCTTATCATCCTTCTTCACGAGGAATGAGATGTTGTGGCTACTGCCACCATAGCTGATCATTCTTACGGGAATGTTCTTGAGTGCCTCGCAAGCCATTGTCTCAAAGCCTACATTCTCGGTGCTGAGGTCTCCTACCACGCAGATGATGACCATGTCGTCCTCAACCTGTACGGTTCCATACTGCTTGAGTTCACCCAGAATGTCGGCCAAGTGGCTGCGGTTGTCGATGGTTACGCTTACACCTACCTCGCTGGTACATACCATGTCGATGCTGGTTTTGTAGCTCTCAAAGATCTCAAATACCTTGCGAAGGAAGCCGTGAGCCAAGAGCATGCGGCTTGACTGAATTTGGATGCAGGTAATGCCGTCCTTTGCTGCCACAGCCTTGATGGTGCCATGCTGCATCTGGTTGTTGATGATCGTACCGGGAGCAGAGGGATCCATGGTGTTCAGCAAGCGAACGGGAACGCCAGCAAACTTAGCGGGTTGTATGCAGGTGGGGTGCAGAATCTTGGCGCCAAAGTATGCCAGCTCGGCAGCCTCCTCGAAGTAGAGCTGGGGAACGGGAGCTGTCTTCTCAACGATACGGGGGTCGTTGTTGTGCATACCATCGATGTCTGTCCATATCTGAATCTCCTCGCTCTGCAAAGCTGCACCGATAAGGCAAGCGGTGTAGTCGCTACCTCCACGAAGGAGGTTGTCTATCTCACCGTATGCGTTGCGGCAGATAAAACCCTGAGTGATGTAGATCTGGTTGTTGGGATTGTCGTGCAACTGCTTGGTGGCATGCTCACGAATGTAGTTGAAGTCGGGTTCTGCATTCTTGTCGGTACGTACGAAATCCAGGGCAGAGAGCAGAACGGTGGAAACACCACACTCCAAGAGGTAGTTGGTTACCATGTTGGTACTGATAATCTCGCCCTGAGCCAAGATAACCTTCTCCTCGAAAGAGGTGAACAGAATCTTAGTGAATGAACGCAGGTAATTGAACTCTTCACGAAGGAACTTCTGAGTCTTTTCCTTATACTCTGCTGTTGCGTAGAGCTCCTCGGTGTGCTTGATGTATTTCTGCTCAAGCTGGTTGATGATAGTGTTTGCACCTTCGGGGTTCTTCTTGTAGAGATAGTCGCTAATCTCAACCAATGAGTTGGTAGTGCCACTCATGGCAGAGAGTACCACGAAAGTGGGCTCATTAGGGCTGGTGATGAGTTTGCAAACCTCCTTCATTCTTTGTGGAGTACCTACTGAGGTACCACCGAACTTCATTACTTTCATTATGCTTGTTTTTTTAGTTATTTTACAATTATTGAGTATATTCTTATGCTGAGTAATCGGCAGATGTCATTTGGCTATACCCGATGCTCATGAGGATGCCGCACTTGTCATTCTTCCTTCTTCTCGCTGGAATCTGCCTTTTGGGGCGTGGCGAGTACGGGTAGAATCGTCTGTTCGTTTATCAGTTCACCTTTCTCACAACGATAAACGGTTCCCGGGGTTTCCTGTAGCCACTTCATGTTGTGCGTGGTTATTACCACGGTGGTTCCGTCTTCACGTATCTTGTTGAGCAGGTTGATGATGTTACGTCCATTCTCCGTGTCGAGGTTACCCGTGGGTTCGTCGGCCAGGATGAGGGTGGGTGTGTTGAGCAAGGCACGTGCAATGCAGATGCGTTGCTGCTCACCTCCTGATAGTTCGTATGGGCGATGGTTGGTCTTGTCGGGAAGTCCTACTTCCTCCAATACCTCGATGATGCGCTTGGCTCTCTCGTCTTTCTTCTTCCACCCTGTGGCACGAAGCACGAAGTCAAGGTTTTCCTTGACCGTTCGGTCGGGCAGCAACTGAAAGTCTTGAAACACGATGCCAATCTGCTTTCTCAGCGTGGGCAGTTTCTTGGCTCGGATGGTAAGCATGTCGTTACCCATCACATTTGCCTTACCCTCGTAGGGGCTAAGTTCACCGTAGATGGTACGAAGAAGCGATGTCTTGCCGCATCCCACAGGGCCCACCACATAGATGAGCTCTCCCTTGTGAGCTTGAAAGCATACATTCTTGAGAACGAGATGCTCGGCTTGATAGATGTCGGTATCTTTGTATTCGATGATCATGATTACACTCCTTTTGCCAGTTGCCTCTTATAATTAAATAATGTATTAGTGCTTTTTCCAACCGGGATTGTGACGTACCTGCAGCTCCTGAGCCATGTCTTCGATGCGAAGTCCCTTGCTTGTGAGCAGCACGATGAGGTGGTAAAGCATGTCCGAACCTTCATAGATGAGACGGTCGTTGGTGCCGTTGGTGGCTTCGATGACCAGTTCCAGCGCTTCTTCACCTACCTTCTGAGCCATACGGTTCAAGCCGTCCTTAAACAAACTTGTGGTGTAGCTGCCTTCAGGCATTTCCTGATAGCGTTTCTCGATGAAGTTGCTTAACTCCGAAAGGAAGAGCAATGGATTGGGCTTGTTCTCCTCACCCCAGCAGGTATCTGTACCGGTATGGCATACTGGGCCATCGGGATGTGCCTGAATCAGAAGTGTGTCGTTGTCACAATCATTCTTGATGCTTACTACATGAAGAAAGTTGTTGCTTGTCTCACCCTTTGTCCACAGACATTGACGAGTGCGGCTGAAGAAAGTCACCAAACCTGTCTCTACGGTCTTTTTGTAAGCTTCCTCATTCATGTAACCCATCATCAAAACCTTCATGGTGTCGGCATCCTGAATGATGGCGGGCACCAATCCACCCATTTTCTCGAAATTAATTTCCATATCTTTTTTGTTGTTTTATTTGATTCGTACTGTGATGCCTTCGTGCTGCAGGTATTGCTTTAGTTCTGAAATGCCGATTTCTCCGAAGTGGAACACGCTGGCTGCCAAAGCTGCATCGGCATGGCCCACTTGGAAGGCATCGCGGAAATGCTCCATCGCTCCTGCTCCTCCCGAGGCAATGACGGGAATGGTCAACTCGTCTGCCAATCTTGACAGGGCATCGTTGGCAAATCCCGTCTTCACTCCGTCGTGGTTCATCGACGTAAAGAGAATCTCACCTGCACCACGTTCATTGGCTTCTTTTGCCCAGTCAAACAAACTGCGTCCGGTAGAGATTCTGCCACCGTTTACGTAGCATGTCCATCCTGCTTCGTCCAATCTTGCGTCGATGGCTACCACACACACCTGGCTGCCAAAGTGATTGGCTATCTCGTCAATCAGTTCGGGGCGACGCAAGGCGGCGCTGTTGATGCTTACCTTGTCGGCACCGGCTGAAAGCAGACGGTCAACGTCGGCCAGTTCGTTGATTCCTCCACCTACGGTGAAAGGGATGGATAGGGTAGCGGCCACACGCTGCACCATATCGGCAAATGTCTTTCTGCCCTCGTGGCTTGCCGTGATGTCAAGGAATACCAGTTCGTCGGCACCCTGTTCACTATACATGCGTCCCAGTTCCACGGGGTCGCCTGCTTGACGAAGGTTGACGAAGTTGGTGCCTTTTACGGTCATGCCGTCTTTGACATCCAGGCAAGGTATGATTCTTTTTGCTAACACGATTTCTTGTATTATGAATTTTAAGAATAAAGTTTTTTAGGTTTGGCTTCGGGTAATGGCTGACCAGCAATGCCCTTGTCGCTTGTATGGCTTCACCCTACATCTTTAAGAAATAAATTCCTCAGCCAGTTCCTTCATGTTGATTCTGCCTTCGTAGATGGCTTTGCCGAATACCACGGCGGGTATGCCTGCTTCGTTCAAGGCACGTATGTCTTCGATGCTGCTCACACCGCCACTTGCTATGAGATGGCAGGTGGGGTAGGCTTGCATAACCTGCTTGTAGAGTTCGATGGCAGGACCCTGTAGCATGCCATCCTTGCTGATCTCCGTGCAGAGCACATTCTTGATGCCCTCGTTGAGGTATCGTTGCAAGAAGGGGATGAGGTCTTCCGTACTGTCCTCTTTCCATCCATTGATGCTTATCTTCCCGTTTCTTACGTCGGCACCCAGCACGATGCTCTCGCTGCCGTATTGCTTCAGCCAGTTGAGGCTTCGCTCTGGGTCGGTAATGGCAATGCTGCCAATTGTCACCATGGCGGCTCCTGCATCAAAGGCGCGTTTTATGTCATCGTCTGTCTTGATGCCTCCGCCAAAGTCCACCTTCAGATTCGTGCTCGATGTGATGCTTCGCAGCACGGCATCGTTAACGATGTGCTTGCTTCTGGCTCCGTCAAGATCGACCACGTGCAGGCGCTTGATGCCGTATGACTCAAATTCCTTTGCCACACTCACGGGGTCTTCGTTGTACACCTTCTTGGTGTCGTAGTCACCCTTGGTGAGGCGTACGCACTTGCCGTCGATGATGTCGATTGCAGGGATGATTTCAATCATATCTTGTTTTCTTTCTTTTGTCTGTTATTCTTTTGAATGTCTTTTCGCAACTCCTTTGCAGTATTTTTACAGCTTAAGGAAGTTCTGAAGGATTCTCTCACCAACGCTTCCGCTCTTTTCGGGATGGAACTGCGTGGCGTAGAAGTTGTCGCGATGCATGGCTGCGCTAAAAGGATTGATGTATTGGGTTGTGGCAATCGTATTTTCGCATACAGGCACATAGAAACTGTGTACAAAGTATGCGTATTCGTCACCATTGAATCTTTCGAACAATGCACTCTTGGTGTCGAGCAAGGTGTTCCATCCCATGTGAGGCACTTTCTCCTCGTGCTTGTTGGGTTGAAAACGGCAGACGTCAACGTCGAAGATGCCGAGGCAATCCACGTCTCCTTCTTCGCTGTGTCGGCAGAGCAGTTGCTGTCCGATGCAGATGCCCAAGAGGGGTTGCTTGAGGTTCGTGATGACTTGGTCGAGTTTATGCTGGCGAAGGTATTGCATGGCATTGCTCGCCTCCCCTTGTCCAGGGAATATTACCTTGTCGGCTTTTGCAAGTTCTTCTGGGTTGTCTGTCAAGATGGGTTGTACACCTAAACGAGTAAGAGCGTGTATTACGGAATACACGTTTCCTGCATTGTATTTTACGATGGCTACATTCATTTTACCTTTTTTTCTGTGTTGATTTTGTGCGCTTTTCATGCCCTGATTACGCTCATACGCGGGGGCGCGTGCACAAAATTGCGTGCAAATTTACAAAAAAAAAGTCATTTTGGGTGTATGTCGAGCTACAAAAATGCAGTTTTCAAGTCATTTTGGCTCGCTTTTGGGCGATTTTCTTGTCATTTTGTGAGCATAATGGGGTGTGTGAATACAAAGCGTGCTCCCTTTGTGTAATTTGTGTCGAGTACGAGGTTGCCTCTCAGCTTGAGGGCAATGGCACGACTGATGTTAAGGCCAAGGCCTGTGCCTTGCTTTTTCGACCCCAGCTTTTCAAAGCGTTCAAAAATGATCTTGGCGTTCTCTGGCTTGATGCCGCATCCAGTATCCTCCACGGCAAACTCATACATTTTGTCTGTCTTGCTCACAATGAGTGTGATGCTTCCAGAGTCCGTATATTTGCAGGCGTTGGTAAACAGGTTGGTAAGCACTTGCTTGAAGCGTACGGAGTCGGTTTTGAATGAGGTTTGAGGGTCAATGTCGTATCTGGCCGAAAGGGTGACATTGGGCGGACAATGGTGCTGTACACTCGAGCGTACTGCCTCGCATAATGTCGTGATATTTTGCCATTCTACATTGATGTTGTATTCACCACTTTGTATGAGCGAAAGGTTTAGAATATCATTGATGAGAGAAAGCAATTGCTCTCCGTTTTCGTTTATCATGTTGCTCATCATCTTGAGCTCCTCGCTGTCTTGTTCTTTTACCATGAACGCAATTTGTTTTGACATACCCATGATGACGTTCAAGGGGGTGCCTACTTCATGTCGGATGCTCTTCAGGAAAGCTGTGGTTTCCTTATCGCTCTGGCGTGCTCTTTCCAACTCGCTGGAGAGTTTTTTCTTTATCATCGACAACACGGATCTGCGTCGGCGCAGACGGTTGGCAATGATGGCTGTGGCAATGAGCGAGGTGAGCAGTACTATACTGGCTGCCAGGAGCATAATGAGGCGTATCAAGGATATTTTGCCCTGGCTCTCCTCCACTTGTTGGTTCATTACCTGCTGATGAACCTTGTTGGCTTCCGTAAGCGAATCTATACGTATGGATTCAAGGAATTGGTTCTGTTTTTCTCTGTCGTTGTTGAGCTGGTTTCTTTCTATTTCTGTTTGCAATTGTAAGGATTCCAACTGTCTGCGCTCGTTTTCAGCAAGTATTCGTGCTTGTTCGAGCTTTGCATCCATAATCTGCAGGTTTATGTTGAGATGCAGAAAGTTGTATTTCTTCATATTGTTGATGGTACGTCGCAGCTGCTCACAAAGCAGAATGCGCGTCTTCAGCAACTGGTCTTTGTTGCCCGTTTGCTGGTACACTTTTGATATGAGTTCGAAGTGCGAGGATGATAAATCCTCTCCAAACAGAGTGCTGTTCGATTGATAGAGCATTCTGTCAATTTCGTTCACAAATTTGTCTGCACTTACGGCTGCATCTTGCATTCTTCCTTCGTGGAACGCTATCACAAGGTTTGCCTTGGTCATTACGTTGCCTATCTGCCCGAAGTTGGACGTTTTTTCTACTTCGTCCATGATGCGCTTGATTTCCTTGTAGCACTGTGCCTTCTCTCTTTCCTCGTTTTCTGTCAGACAGAAGTATAAATCAGTGTAATACCCTAGTTTGAATCGGTCGTATGTACGGTATTTTCTTCCTGCTTTTTGGTAGTCTTCCTGCATTTTCTCAAGGGTCGTAAAGAGTTTTTGCAGACACACTTTTACCTTTTCAGGTTCATTGAAATTCATGTAGCTTCTGTAAGCAATCTGGTACACGTTGGTTCGCAGATATCCTTTTCCGTTGTCAAGTTTTTCTGCAAGTTCTATCAGCTCGCTTACGTAGTTCTTGATAACTTGGCTCTGCTCAATGCCGATAGCTGTATGGCATATTCTTATCAGGCGCACGTACCGTTCATAGGGGTCGGTTAAGCTGAGTCTTTCAAATTCGTTGATGTAGTTGTACAGGTATGCTTTCTTTTCATCATTAGTCATACGGTTTGTTTCGAACTCACCATTGAATGCGTTGATAAATGCCTTTGAGCATCTCTTGTCTTGACTATCACCTATAGAGTTGATTCTTTGCGTTATCTTGTTGATATTATCGGGCGACAGATTGTTGCGACATGCTTCCAGCATAATGTCGTCACGTTTCAGCGTTTTGCCCAGTTCATACAGCTGTTCGGCATAGCCGCTGACAAAGTTCACATGCTGTGCGCTGCTTATGTCAAGCAGGTTGGTCAACACTAAAAGTTTACGTTCATTATCGTTGCTTATGGTTGGCAGCTCAGCTCGCAGAGAGTCGAACACCTCATGAATGGTTTGTGCCCCCAATGTAAGGCACGAACTGACGAACAGCATAAGAGTAAGGGCGATTGATTTCATGCGTCCTCCCTTCTGCTTTTCGTCCTTGTTTGTTTCCTGTAGGTTCTGCTTGCTTATGTGTTCTGCATCGATGGGGTGCTCAAACACAAATCGTGCTCCTTCGGTATAGTCATTGTCAACCTCAAGGGTGCTTTGCAGGTTTTCTGCTATGACCTTACACAGGCTTAAGCCCATACCGGTGCCTGGCACAAATTCGTCGATCTTGAAGAAGCGCTGGAATATCTTGATGGCGTATTCCTTGGGTATGCCTCTGCCAGTGTCTTCCACTATGAGTATAAACTTGCCGTCGCTAACCGACATTCGTGCTATTATGTATCCCTTGTCCGTGAACTTCCATGCGTTGTGTAGCAGCGATCGCATAAGTTGTCTTAGACGCTTTCCGTCACTTCTTAGCATGAAGTCATCGGGCAGTTCTGTTTCTATCTCAACCTCAATAGGTTTGTTTTTCTTTACGTTCATTGCCGACATTATCTCGTTGGCAATGCCAATGGGGTAGGTGTCTTCCCACACGATAGGGTAGCGTCCACTCTCTATGGCACTGATGTCCAGGATGTTGTTCATCAGTCGGGTCAGTACCACGCTGTTCTGACTTACCATAGAGGCGCATTCCTTTATGTCCTCGTCTTGATTGCTCGATGCCACCATGTCGTACATCATCTGGCTAAGGCTATCAATGGCACCTAACGGACTTCGGATGTCGTGACTGGTGTTTTGCAGGAAGAACACTTTCAGGCGGTTACTTTGGTTTGCCTTGTCTGTGATCTTTATCAGCCGTTCGTGTTCCTTGGCTAAGTGCTTGTTTATTTTGCGGATACGGATGATGTAGGGTATCAGCATTATGAGCATGGCTACGATTACCGAGATGAAGATAAGCGAGAAGATCACGATGTTGTGGCTGATATTCTCCTTTTCCTCTTTGGCTTGTTGCGAAGTGGTTTCGTTCAGCGTTTCTTCTTTTTTCAGGCTTTCCAGTTTCTTCTTTCTCACCTTGGAGTAGTTGAGTGAGTCTTGGTAATGCTGGCGGATGATTTTGTGTAGCTCGTTGCGCGAGTGCTCTGTGTTGCGGTCGTTTATATCTTTTTCCGACTGCAGTATTTTGTTTTTTCTGTCAAACTCCTCTTTTTGGGCATTCAAGCCCATCTCTTCCCGATACAGTTCGTCTATATTATTAATAATGTGTGTGTAGTTCGTGATTTGCTTGTTGGTCACCTCTATCGCCTTGTCTTGCTGGTTGGCTTTCCAATAAGCCGTGACTGCCGCGTCGTGCTCATAATCCAATGCATATTTGCCTTTGCTTATTCTGTCCTCCAGCGAGTCGGCTTGCCTGGCCGCATCTTCTATGCGGTTTTCGTAGAGTGCAAGATAGAGTGGGTATAGCTGCAGCACCTTCTCGTTTTTCATGTTGTTGTAGCTATGCTTCATCCATCCATAGGGCAGGATTTTCTGCATGAGAGTGCTGTCCACCTTATGCTCTTGCTCAAAATTGCACACCAGCATTCTTATGGTAGTGGTGTAGTCGGTTATGTCGTATGGTCGGTTTCTCTTTTTCTTCTTTAACGCTTCTTCCTGAAGTTTTTGTATTCTTATCAGGTTATTGTTCATCGTCTCTGCCTGCTGGTATTGTGAGGTTCTGATGAACACGTCGGCGGCCAGTTGCGATGCGTGATGAGCCAGTACACCGTCAGGATTGATGCTGTTTGCTATTCGGTACATTTGCATCACGTAGGGTTCCACGGGAGTACCCATGACTACCTCGCCATGCAATCGGTAAGCCTTGAAGTTTGTAAGATACTCATCAAAGCGATCATTCCATTTTGGGGTTTTGTAGATGGTGGTGAGTATCTTGCTTAGTTCGGCTTCTCTTTGCCCTCTCGACATCATGTTCGCCTCGTTCCAGAAGGCATGGCACTTCAGCAGGGTTATGTTGGATTTCTGCTCTTTGCTCAGGGATAAGTTTTGTGTGGCATTGATGGCTTTTTTTATGAGCTCGTATTTGTACGAACTGCATATTTCCTCGCATGCATTAAGAATGACAGATTGGTTTCCGCTTTTGAGGGCATCGTCGAGAAACAGTTCCCTGTATTTGTCGCTTAGTTTGGAGTTGGTGTATGTCTGGTCGATTATCTTTATGTAGATTTCTTTTCTCTTCTTAATGTCGGTTTCCTTGCTGAGCATTGCCTCCAGTGTGGCAGTGCTGGGCGTTGTCTGTGCGTATGTGGTTGTCTTGAAAGAAAGGAAACACAGCAATAGCATTACTGAGATTCTTCTCAGCAAGACTATAGGGTCATTATGTCTTTTTTCCATGGTTGTGTTTCTCTTACGCGAACGGAGTGGTTGCTCTAATGGAAGATAGGGATTGATGACGCCTCAGGTTGAGGGTGTCACCAACCCCTGTCCTTGTAATGCGTTTATTTCATACTTCCTGGTTCAAGTGTTTCCAAGGCTTTTTCCCAGTTGACGTTGATGCTGAAGGGGGTAAAGCCTCCGGGGTCGCTGACGAACGACTCGGTGATGGCGCGGTCGTTGTCGTCATACATGGGGTTTGCCTGTGCTGCCTTGAAGTACTTTTTGATTACTTCCAGACGCTCCTTCTCGGGGATGTTCTTGATCTCCTTGAAATAGTTGGTCAGGAAGATGTTCAATGCCAGAGCTTGGTTGTCCATCACGGCTGCTTCCATCTGTCCGTTCTTGGCACCTTTACGGGTGAGGTAGGTCAGTGCAGTCAGCTTAAACTGATTCACCTTGGTGTCAAACTGGCTGGCTCTGGGATTGTTCACAATACTTTCTGCTTTTTGACGAATGATGTTGTATACTTCTTGTGCGTTTACCATGTTAGCTGTACCCATCATCATGATGGCAAACAGCATGTACTTCATCTTTTTCATCTTATTAAATTTAATTTAAGTGATTTTTATTATTATGATTTCCGGGGTACTTGTTCCCCCTTTTAATTCCCTGTTACTCCCACGAGTTTTGCCTAAATGTTTTTCTTTAGTTTCAGCTCGTGCGTGATGCAGGGAGGTAGTTCTTCCTTGTAGTGGGTCACCATCACCATTGTCTTGTGTGGACGTTGGCAGAAGGTGGTGATTATCTCTTTCACCTTGGCGCGGTTGGGCAGGTCAAGGCCATGCAGTGGCTCGTCCAGAATCAGCAACTCAGGGTCTTTCACGAAGGCACGTGCCAGGAGGCAGAGTCTTTGCTCGCCACTCGACAGCTTCAGGAAGGTCCTGTCGGCTATCTCCTCTATGCCGAACACCCTCATCCAATCCAGGCAGATGGCTTTCTGCTCGGGTCTTGGACGTTTGTACAAACCTACCGAGTCGCTCAATCCGCTGGCAACGATGTCGATGGCTGGCAGGTCTTTCAAGTAGGCGCGGTGCATTTCTGGACTTACGTAACCTATGTGTCGCTTTATCTCCCAGATGCTCTCGCCGCTGCCTCGCTGGTGACCAAACAAGCGGATGTCGCACGCATAGCTTTGTGGGTTGTCGGCGCATACAAGGCTCAGCAGGGTGCTCTTTCCGCAACCATTCTCGCCTCCCAATGCCCATCGTTCACCTTCGTGTACTGTCCAATCCAGTTCGTTGAGTATGGTGCGCGAACCATAGCGAATGCTCACCTTGTTGAATTGCAGTATCTCGCCGATTTCGTGTGGATAGAACGATTCTTTCGTGATGTCCTTTACTGGCAGGTTTACAATCCATTCCTTGAGTTCCTGGCTCAATTCTGGCTGTTTCTTCTCTGCTATCTCTGCCTGATAGGCTTCGCGAGTCATCTTCTCACCCAGTTTCAGATCCTTGACGGGAAGCACGTGGGTGATGAACGAGGGCAGATTGTCCACTTTGCTCAGTATGAGTATTACCAGCAGGTTGGTGTCCCTTGTCAGGGTCTCAAGCAGTTCGGCAAGCTGTTCGCGTGTGATGGCATCCAATCCGATGAATGGGTTGTCCATGATCAGTACGCGAGGTCCCGACAGCAAGGTTCTGGTAAGCTGGAATTTGCGCAGCTCTCCACTCGAAAGCGTGATGATGTATTTGTTGAGCAGGGGTTCGAGGTGGAACATCTCGTACAGCTTGGTGCGCAGGGCTTCGTCACATTGCACCAGTTCCGATGTCTGTTGCAGCAACTGTCCGGCAGTAGGCGTGTTCTCGTCTATGTCGTGCTGGTTCCATCGTTGCTGGTAGTAGTATGCACCGTCGCTGTCGCCATACGAGTCGCGGAAGGTGATGTATTTGATGTTCTCGCTTATCATTTTCTTCTGCGAGGGCGAGAAGTCATAGTGCACCTCATTCATGAGCAGAGGGTACTTGCTGGTGATGATGTCCACCAACCTTGACTTGCCCATTGCATTCTCGCCTACGATGGCAATCTGCTCGCCCTCGTGGATGACGAGGTTCACAGGCTCTGCCATTCTGTAGTCGGGGTGGCGAGTCACTCCGTTGTTTATTTCAATTATCTTTTTCAATTTTTTATAATAGTTTCAAAATCTTGGTTTCAAATGATTCCCTTTTTCCTTGCGAAGTCTTTCCAGCTGCTGAACTTCTTGTCGCTTTCAGGTCTTCCCATCTGCAGGTAGTGGCAGTATGCAGCTCCCAGCGCGTCGGTGGCATCCATGTACTTGCCCATGTCCTCCTCGTTGAGCTTCAGCATGCGTCGCAGCATGTCGGCTACCTGTTCCTTGCTGGCGGTTCCTCGTCCGGTAATGGCCATCTTGATCTTCATGGGCGCGTATTCCGTGATGGGAACCTGCCTTTGTATGGCTGCGGCCATGGCCACGCCTTGTGCTCTTCCCAGCTTCAGCATACTCTGCACGTTTTTCCCAAAGAACGGTGCCTCGATGGCCATCTCGTCGGGCAGATAGGAGGAGATGATGCCGCTCACTCTTTCAAATATGTGTCCGAGTTTCAGGTAGTGATCTTCGAATTTATGCAGGTCGATAACTCCCATGGCCATCATCTCTGCCTGTCGTCCCATCACCTTCAGCACTCCATATCCCATGATGTTGGTTCCGGGGTCGATACCCAGTATTATCTTTTCTGTCGGCATAGCACTATTCATTTGCTTACCCCTCTATCTCTTCCAGTATGGTGCTGAACCCTACCACCCGGTCTTCAAACAGCTTCAGCATTTCCTCGTTCAGCTTGCTTCCGCATTGTGTGTACCAGTTGTGCAGCACGCTGCTGTCAGCCACCTCAAACTGAAGGCTGAAGCATTCCGTGGCCTCATCCTTGTGCGACAGCACCCTGAGCAATCTGTGCTTTGACAGCTGTCCGCTTGCTGTGGCTTTAGGTATGAAAACCTGATGAATCCAGATAACGAAGTTGCGTGCTTCTTCGTTGGGGATGGTATAAGTGGTATTAAAGACTAACATTTTCGCTTACTTTTTGTACAAAGATAATCATTTTTTAGGTTATTCTTTGAAAAATGACATTTTTTAGCACTTTTTCTGCTTGTTTTTTAAAAAAAAGACTGTAATTTTGCGATAATTAAATGTAATAAGTATGAAAAAGAGTATTTTGTTGACCTCCTTGATGGGTACTTTGCTATGTGCTTCGGTAGTGGCAAATGCGACCGGAAATGTCACTAATGAAACTAAATCTGAAAAATCTATGCTGGCAGCCAATCCTGCCGATAGTTATGCAGAAATCTCATTCGACACCTTACATTTCGACTTTGGCAAGTTCCCTTCAAGCTCGCCTCTTCGTTCTTGCGTGTTCAACTTTACCAATACGGGTTCTGCTCCATTGGTTATTCATCAGGCATTGGCAAGCTGCGGATGTACTGTGCCCAGCTATTCAAAGGAACCTGTAAAACCTGGTCAGAAAGGTAAAATTGAGGTTACATACAATGGTAAGGGGAAGTTCCCCGGTCATTTCCAGAAGACCATCACTATTCGTTCCAACGCCAAGAACGAGGTAGTTCGTTTGGTGGTTGAGGGTGATATGCTCGACGAATAAATCACTTTCCGTAAAGGATTAAATAAGAAAGTAGGAATTAGGTATTCACCGGATTTTTTTAGGTTTGCAGTTTGCTGGCCGAAGAATGTCTGGTGAAAATCTATAGTTAAATCATAGAGGTTTTGTAATTAAATTTCCGTGTTTAGGAGTAAAATAACAGTCGGAATTTAAACACGTTTTATGCACGTACTTTGCCTGCGAAACAAATAGTATAGAGCCGAGTACCTTCCTCTAACTTCCTGTAACTTCAAAAAAAATAAATATCATGAGAAAATTATTTGTTGTCATTGCTTTGCTTTGTCCCATGCTCCTTTTGGCTAAGGCTAAAAAGGTGGAGAAGAATCCTTTAGGTGATGGTGCCAGCGATCGTCTGTATTGGACGTCTTTGGCTTATAAGATGGCTGCGCCCGTACTTGAGAATATGGCCAATGGTACGTTGCAAAAGAATATGAAACTCGAACTCTCGCCCACTTGGGACAATCGCGACAAGAAGGTGGCTTACATGGAGTGCTTTGGCCGTCTGATGGCAGGCATCTCGCCATGGCTCGCACTTCCCGACGATGATACCGAGGAGGGTAAGCAGCGCAAGCAGTTGCGTGAGTGGGCGCTCAAGGCTTATGCCAATGCCGTGGATCCCAATAGCCCTGACTATCTGGGATGGAGCAGCGGTGGCCAGACGCTGGTCGATGCTGCCTATGTGGTAGAGAGCTTGTATCGTGCCTATGATGCGCTCTGGGTTCCTCTTGACGATGTCACCAAGCAGCGTTACATCAAAGAGTTGCAAGGTCTTCGTCGCTATGACCCCTGCTATACCAACTGGCTCTTGTTCTGCGCCATGGAAGAGTGTTTCATCATGAAGGCAGGTGGCGAGTATGATGGTTACCGCATTCACCGTGCCATGGAGAAGATAGAGGAATGGTACGTGGGTGATGGCTGGTATAGTGATGGCCCCAGCTTTGCTTTCGACTACTACAACTCATACGTGATTCAACCTATGTATCTTGAGTGCCTTGAGATGATTCGTCAGAAGAAGGGCAACGACAACTGGACGGTTCGCACCTACGTGCCTACTACGGGCAAGAACGAGGGTGCCAACTATCGTTATGCCGAGGCTCTGAAGCGTATGCAGAAGTATGGTGTCATCCTGGAGCGCTTCATCTCTCCCGAGGGCACTTTCCCCGTGGTGGGTCGCAGCATCCCCTATCGTATGGCTGTGATGCAGCCTTTGGCTCAGTTGGCATGGCGCAAGCAGTTGCCACAGGAGTTGCACAACGGACAGGTGCGTGCCGGCCTTACTGCTGTCATGCATCGCATGTTCGACGGTGTGGGTGCCAGCAACTTCACCGAGGACGGATACCTTACCATCGGTTTTGTGGGTAGTCATCCCAACGTAGCCGACTGGTACACCAATAATGGATCGCTCTACATGACCAGCCTCTCTTTCATGCCTCTGGGTTTGCCTGCCGACGATCCTTTCTGGACAGACGCACCCGAGAAGTGGACAAGCAAGAAGGCTTGGGAGGGTGATGATTTCCCCAAAGACCATAAGTGGAACATCAATAAGGAGATTCTCTATTGGGAATAATCGTACAGGCAAGTCATCGTGGCATGAATGCTGTCATCATGAAACTATGTTCAAAGAGACCTTTGCTGCTGGGCATCGTGTGTAGTGTGTGCGCAGTTAGCTCTCTGGCTCAGGAATACACTCATTGGGGTAGGCAGGCGAGAAGCTTGCCTAACTCTTTTTTTGTGAGTGACACGGTGCAGGTGTCTCTTCACAATGTGCTGGCTTCGCAGTTGCCCTGTGGGGGATGGCCCAAGAATGTCAATTTTTTTAGTGAGCGTGAGGAGCATCCCGATGACGATCTTCGTGCCACTATAGATAATGATGCCACAAGCACGGAGATTCGTTTCCTCTTTCGCTACATAGAGCACAATATGCTTGCGGTTAAGGCAGATACTCTTTTTCGTCATGCAACAGATGCTGCCTGTCGGGGACTTCGCTATCTGCTTCAGATGCAGTACCCTAATGGTGGATTCCCCCAGTATTATCCTCGTGCCGACCATTACCATGCCCACATCACGTTCAATGACAATGCCATGGTCAATGTGCTCAAGCTGCTTCGCCAGGTGGCTCGTCGTGAGTATCCTTTCGGAGGAGTTTCAACCGAACTGGCTCGTTTGTGCGAGTCGTCATTCCGTCGTGGCATCTCGTGCATACTTCGCAGTCAGATTGTGCGTGATGGTCGTCCCACTGTGTGGTGTCAGCAGCATCACGAGGTTACGCTCCAACCGGTTCCTGCCCGTAGTTTTGAGCTCGCCAGTTTTACTGCAGCCGAGTCGGTTGACATCGTAGAACTCCTGATGTCGCTCGATACTCCTTCCGATAGTGTCTGCCGTGCCATCGAGGGTGCCATGGATTGGTTTCAGCATCATTCCATTGACAGCCTTCAACGTATCGACTTCATAGACACGCTTGGGCGCAAGGATTACCGTATGGTTACGGTGCCATCTGATTCCATCCATCGTGTTTGGTCGCGTTTCTATTCCCTCGACACCGAACGACCCCTCTTCTGCGGTCGTGACACCATTCCTCGCAACAGAGTGGAGGACATCGAGCATGAGCGTCGCAACGGCTATGCTTGGTTTGTCACTTCTCCTCAACGCTTGTTGACTAAATACAACAAGTGGAAAGCCAGGTTGCGATGAAGCAATTTCTGTTTATCTGTTATCTGTTACCAGCCACCGCCTGTGCGAGCATCTTCTGCTCGTCGCCAGGGGTAAACTCCCACGCACTCGGAATTGAACAACAAATAACAGTTCGGAACAGATAACAGTTAAACAAAATCGAAAATTAAGATAAATAGTAGGTTATATAATATTTATATTATATAAAACTCTGCTCGAATATTTTTTCAACCTCTGTTTATCTGTTATCTGTTATTTCTGTTCCG
>JAZLKL010000077.1:0-6317 GCA_045597585.1 Bacteroidaceae bacterium
CCCTCCCCCCCCCTTTCGGCGGGGGGGGGGGTGGTCTTCCTTTTCCCCCTTCTCTTTTTTTACTCCCCCTCGGGGGGTGGGGGGGCTGTGGTTTATGGTGCTTTGTACCTGTCGCCTGTCTGCTTCACGATAGCACGTCTGTAGCTCTCGGGGTAACCCGGTCGGGCCACTGGCACCTGCACTCCTCCGGGAGTCTTCTTATAGGTACCATCCTCCTCGGTTTTCTTCACCGCCATATCGTTGTACTTCACGATGATGCGTTGAGCCAGCTGCATCCACTCGTCCGTCATGCCGCCCGCCATACGGTGAGAGTATTGCGACAGATAGTTCCTTGCCTCCTCCTCGGTCATCTTAAGAGCCTGTGCTTCAATGTCTGCCTGCGAGTTGTTGAATGTCTTCTCCAAGGCATCGCGCACCAGCTTGAGTTCGGGGAAGAGTTGGTTGTAACGCATATACACCATGTTGCTCACCCAGTTGCAGAGCCAATAGGCAGAGCGGAAAGAGAAGTGGAACGTGTCGCCCGTGTTGGGATGATAGCAGGTGGGTGCCTCGTTTACGCAACAATACACAGGTGTCATAGCCACCATGTTGGCATCGTCGTTGCCAAACCATAGGCAGCAGCCAATGTGGTTGGGCAACCATGCACGCATCTGACTGACATAGATGCACGATGCCTGCTGAGTGCTGATGGGACGCTCGTTGAAATACTTCACGCCATCCACCTCATACTGCAGCGGTGTGGGACGGTAAGGCATCTCATAGGGTCCCATGCCCAGGTCGCTTTGAATCTCCAGAGGCGTGCCCTCGTAGTGGTCGCGCATCATATCCTTGACATCCTGCACAGAGAGCTTCTGCTTGGGACGCAGGTAGAGCGGCATCACATTGTCGTTGTTCTGTCCCATGGCATAGTCAAGATACTGGCTCATGTCGGCATCAGCCCAACGGTTGAAGTAGCTCCACACGCGTGCTTCGCAGAAACGTGCCCCACCAAAGTCGAGCGGGTTGTAAGCGTTGGCAAAGTCGAAATCAGCATCCTTGCCTGTGAAATAGCCCTTCTCGCGGGCAAACGCGATACAGTCGCTACTATACAGAACGCTGTCGCCTACGTTGTAGCACCCAAGTTTCTTGTCCAGCTTCTTGGCAAGTGGAAACTTATGGATGCGACTTTGGTTGGCATGGCCCGAGATGCAATCGTCGGGAATACGTATAGCAGCCCATACGCAACCCTTGACGCCCTTACCCTTGCCTACCATGTCGAGAATCCACACCTCGTTGGGGTCGGCAATGGTGAACGACTCACCCTCGGAGATGTAGCCATACTCCTTGGCCAGCGAGGTAAGCACCTTGATGGCTTCGCGTGCATTCTTGGCACGCTGAAGAGTAACGGTCATCAACGAACCGTAGTCCATGATGCCCTCGCCTTCCCATAGTTCCTCTCGCCCACCCCATGTGGTCTCGAATACAGTAAGCTGATGCTCGTTGACAAGTCCGATGACGTTATAGGTCTCCTCCACCTCAGGTATTTCGCCCAGGTAGTTGTTGGTCTCATAGTGGTAGAGCGCACGCATCTCGCCAGCCTTATGCTTCGCATGCGGATAGCTGAACAGATAACCGTAAGCCCCATAGTCATCGCTCGAGTACGACACGATGGTCGAACCATCCGCCGATGCCTTCTTGCCCACGATGAGGTTGGTGCAGGCATATAAGCAGCCCCCCCAACCCCCGAGGGGGAGCAAGATAAAGGCGAGTATTATGGTAAATACAAAAGCCGTGCTCTTTTTTAAATTAAATAATGAAGTCCTACTATTTATTCTTACATTGTTCATAAAACGATAATAAGGTATTCAAAACTCTTTTGATGTCATAAATAATCTCGTCGTTCGTAAACCTGATCACATGCCAACCCATCTTATTCAACCACGCTGTTCTGGCTACGTCATCTTCTATTTGAATCGGCTCGCTGTGATATGCCCCATCTATTTCTATCACTATAGATTCATCGATATTAGCAAAATCTGCAATGTAGTCACCTATTACAAACTGCCTTTTAAAGGATAATGGAAATTTATATTCTTTTAATATCCTCCAAAATTTATTCTCAGCAGGTGTTTGATGGTTTCTATTCTCTTTAGCAAACTCTTTTAATAGACGATACCTATCTGGAGAAGCATACACAAAATGAGGTTTGTTCATACTCAATTACGTCATTCTTCTTTCTTCTCTCTTAATTCTTCATTAAGATGTTGTCACCCATCTTATTCCCCCTCGGGGGTTAGGGGGGCTTTATATTTTCAGCTTGTCACTCCCCGCTGCCTTGAAGCTCATGTCGAGTCCTTTGACAGAGTGAGTGAGGGCACCGAAGGAGATGAAATCGACGCCAGCCTTGGCATAGGGAATCATGGTGTCGTAGGTAATGCCACCCGACGACTCCGTCTCGGCACGTCCAGCCACCAGTTCCACAGCCTTCTTGGTGTCCTCGGGAGTGAAGTTGTCGAACATAATACGATCGCACCCCTCGGCCAAAGCCTCTTCAAGCTCCTTCCAGTTACGCACCTCGCACTCAATCTTCAGGTCCTTGCCATGCTCCTTGCAGTACTGCTTGGCACGGCTGATGGCATTATGCACACCACCACAGAAGTCGATGTGATTGTCCTTCAGCAGGATCATGTCGAACAAGCCGATACGGTGGTTCATACCCCCACCAATCTTCACGGCCTCCTTCTCCAGCATACGCATGCCGGGCGTCGTCTTGCGCGTGTCGAGCACACGAGTCTTGGTACCCGCATCGATAAGAGCCTGCTGGTATTTGTGCGTCATGGTGGCAATGCCGCTCATGCGCTGCAGTATGTTCAGCATCAGGCGCTCTGTCTGCAAGAGGCTTTGCTCCTTGCCCTTCACGCTCATCACGATGTCGCCGGCCTTCACGGGGTCGCCATCCTTCACATACACCTCCACCTCCATGGTGGGGTCGAAGCGGTGGAACACCTGTTTGGCAATCTCTACACCGGCAAAGATACCCTCCTGCTTGATGAGAAGCTTGCTCTCGCCCATCTGGTCGGCAGGAATACAACAAAGAGTGGTATGGTCACCATCGCCAATATCCTCGGCAAAAGCGAGGTCGATAAGGCGGTCATTCAATTCATCTACTGATAACATAATATTTAGTATTTATGGATTTTCAAAATGATGATATGGTTAATTAGTAATAGAATTTGCCACAAAGATAAAACAAAACGACGAATAAAGCAAAACATTTTGTGCTTTTTTATTGTTTACATTTGCACAAAACAATAATAATACATAATTTTGTAAGCGAATAGCAAAACAATTTAATTGTAATTATGTCTATGAAACTGATCAAAACTACTATGTTTGCTGCATTGATGCTCTTTGCAGGACAAACTTATGCTCAATCTCAGCAACCCCTCAATGAGATGAGCGACAAGGAACTGAGTGCTTATTTCGGTCAGAAGGCTGCCGAACTGAATGCTGAAATCAAGCTCGTAAAGACCCAGATCAAGGGTGACAAGTTGAACGAGAACTATAAAACCAAGCTCGTACAGCTGAAGAACGAACTAAGCAAGGTGAAGAACAATAAGAGTATTGTGGACAAGGCCATCAAAACTCAGAACAAGGCCGACAAGGCCATTCAAGCTGCCGAGACAGCCCAGAAAAAGGCTGAAGAGGCAAAGGACAAGGCACTCAAGCTGAAGAAGGAAGCTGAGGAGGCTGCTCGCAAGGCGCTATATCTTCGCAAGTGATAATAAAAGAGAAGAGAGAAAAAAGAAGAAGAGAGAAAAGAGAAGAATTGGCTGGCGCGAAGTCTTTATTGAACGCACTTTTGAAGACGTTCAAAAGTCGACGCAAAGGATTAAATAGTTTTAAACACAGAGCCACGGAGTCACAGAGCTTTTAATTTTTAGAAAAAAAACTTTGCGTCTTCGCGTCTTTGCGTTGAATATATCGCATTTTGGCGTCTAAAAAATGATTTTGTAATTTTTGTAATTTTTGGTTCTAAATTAAAAACTTTGCGTCTTCACGTCGACTTTTGAACGTCTTCAAAAGTGCGTTCCACCAAAAAGTTCTCTCTTCTCTCTTAATAACATTCTTCTCTCTTCTTTCTTAATTCTTAATTATAAAGTGTGCACCCATCTTACTCTCCCTCGGGGGTTGGGGGGGCTGTGGGTTGATGGGCTGTTTCTTTCTCTTCTCTTTTAATTTATTATGCAATGAATCAAGACATTGAGAATCGCGTACAGAAAGCCGTGGATATCTTCATGAGCGGCTATGGGTGCTGCCAGAGTGTGGTGGCAGCCTTTGCCGACCTGTACGGACTTACCGACACACAAGCCAAACTTGTCTCCGCTGGTTTTGGCGGAGGAGTAGGACGTATGCGAATGATGTGCGGAGCTGCCTCTGCCCTCGTCATACTGGCTGGGGTGAACGACGGACAGACCGAAGGCGATGACAGGGAAGGTAAGGCACATTGCTACCAAGTAGTGCAGCAGTTGCTTGAGGACTTCAAGCAAGCCAACGGCAGTTTCATCTGTGCCGAACTGCTGGGGTTGAAAGGTGAGATAAAGCCAGGCAACTTCGTCCCCGACGAGCGTAATGCAGAGTATTACAAGAAACGTCCATGTGCTGCCAAGGTGGAATCGGCGGCTCGCATCTTTGCCAATTACCTGCAGTCGCACCCCGAAAAATTACATCAACAATAAACTTGCACTATGAATTTTAAGGACAAAGTGGCCATCATCACCGGCGGTGCGCATGGCATTGGCAAATGTGTGGCCGAAGAGTTTCTTAAGCGAGAAGCCAAGGTCATAGTCATCGACAAGGCTCCTCATCCCGAGTCGGAGGATGGCATCGACTACTATCAGGGCAACATCTCAAAGAAAGCGGTGCTGGAAGAGTTTGCGGACTATATGCTGACACACTACCAGAAGGTTAGCTACATCGTCAACAACGCGCTGCCCTTGATGAAAGGCATAGACGAATGTACCTACGAGGAGTTTCAGTATGCACTCAGCGTGGGTGTAACGGCACCCTTCTACCTTGTCAAGCTGCTGAAGGAGCATCTCGACGAAGGAGCCTCCATCGTCAATATCTCCTCGTCGCGCGACCGTATGAGTCAGGCGCAGACCGAAAGCTATACCGCTGCCAAGGGTGGCATAGCCTCCCTCACACATGCCCTGGCGGTGAGTCTGGCGGGCAAGGCACGCGTCAACTCCATCTCCCCCGGCTGGATTGACACCACGGAGGGTGACAGCGAGTCGAAGTGGCAAGGGCCCGACTCCACCCAGCACCCCGCCGGTCGTGTGGGAGCCCCCATCGACATCGCCAATATGATATTGTTTCTTTGTTCCGATCAGAGTAGCTTCATCACCGGAGAGAATATCTGCATCGATGGCGGAATGACTAAGCTCATGATCTATCATGGCGATAATGGCTGGAAGATGGAATCATAAGGAAGAAGACCCTCTCCGTCGCTTTGCGCCACCTCACCCATAGAGGGGGAGGGCTTAGTTACATTCGCCTGATGATCGCCAAACCATCACTCGGGGGAAGCGTGGGGAAATCAACACATAGTAACAGCTAGCTTATATGTCGTGCAAAACCTAAGTTAAAACGCATGGAAAAACATATGAGGCAATATTTTAGGAACTTTTAAAAAGAAAATTGCCTCTATAACCTGTTTATGTCCAGGTTTTTATAAGTGTAAGGGAACTTTTGGCACTTATTTTCTTATAAACTTTTTCTTGATATTTCGCGATAATCTCATCCCCCACATCATCCTTTTCGCCTGTGCCCATTTTTTCCTTTACCACGCAGAAGTTGGCAAGGTCGCTCATGCCCTCCAGCTTCTGGCTCCATTCCTCTATGGCATCGTTGTCGGGGAAAACCATCACATCCCTACCCCTCAACGGCTCCAGCACGGAGCG
This sequence comes from Bacteroidaceae bacterium, assembly GCA_045597585.1. Taxonomy (GTDB): domain Bacteria; phylum Bacteroidota; class Bacteroidia; order Bacteroidales; family Bacteroidaceae; genus Physcousia. The sequence goes on from JAZLKL010000077.1 coordinate 5,943, forward strand.
TTACAGCATACCCTTGTTACCTGTGGCCACCCACAGCAGATGAGGGTAGGCGCAAGCACCTTGACATCCTTTGTGAGCATCATCACCTCATCATCTCCGCAAGCAACGATGAGTAAAGGCAACAACACAAAGAGTATTTTTTCATTCCAAATGTGTTTGGGTTTTCATTTTTCATGATTATGATTTTTAAAACAATTCCACAAAGATAATACATTTCTTTGCAAAATCCAAGAAAAAAGCAAAAAAAAATGTATTGGGTGTAGATTGTAACTTAAAAGTGTACCACCCCTAATAATTGAAAAGTGTACCACTAACCATAGAGAAATGATAATCGTTAGGCTTTAGTCCTCCTGTCCCTTGGAGTGGAGGCGTAGC